>DATFJO010000652.1:0-4108 GCA_035269145.1 Tangfeifania sp.
GGTTGAATTATACAAAAAACATTCTCAGATTGATCTTGTTCTTATGGACATCAAAATGCCGGTAATGGATGGTTATTCCGCCTCTATGAAAATTAAAGAAATAAACAGCGATGCCCTGATAATTGCACAAACAGCTTACGCGCTTGCCGGTGATAAAGAAAAAGCGCTGGCTGCCGGTTGTAAAGACTACCTGACCAAACCATTAAGAAAATCTCGTTTTGAAGAGGTTATTCAGAGATATTTTGGATAAAATAAATTTTACATCGCCAGATTTACCACCGTAATTCCTGCGCCGCCAAAATCTACATGCTCGTCTTTAAAGCTTCGTACCATGGGTTCGGAACGCAAATAATTGCGGATGGTTTCCTTTAAAATTCCTGTGCCTTTGCCATGTAAAATACGTAGTTGTGACACCTCAAACATAATGGCTTCGTCAATAAATTCCTGGATTTTCCGAATGGCTTCCTCAGCCCGCTCTCCCCGAATGTCGATTTCGGGTTTAAAACTCAGTCGCCGTTTCGAGAAACTTTCTGATAAACGCGAACTACCTGATTTTTTGCCCCGTTCCATTTTTTTTGCTTCATTACTGCTGATTCTTTCAACTTGTTTACGAGGCAGGGTAGTAATCATCTGGCCGAATGCCACAACTGCATTTTTTTCGTTCAGCTCAATCAGTTCGCCGGCAGTGTCTTGTCCTTTAATTTTTACTTTGTCGCCGGTTTTTAATTCCACCCGTTTTTCAAGATGTTTTTTCGGAATTTCTTTTTTTGAATCTTCCGGCCGGCGCTGGTTGCGTTTTTCTTCCCTTTGGCGGAGTTTCTCCATTTTTGCAGCAATTTTGCTATCAACTTCATCCGGTTTTTTTGAAACTTCTTCTTTTAACTTACCTAATTTTTCACGTGCCTGTTTGGTTTTTTCTTTATCGGCCTGCGCTTTTTTAATTTCCTGGATGGTGTTTTCAATTCGTTTATTCACACTTGCCAGCAGCGTATCGGCTTCTTCGCGTGCTTTTTTCAAAATTTCTTTCCGCTGCTTCTGAGTTTCTTTTAGTTCCTCTTCATAGTTAGCTGCCGTATCATCCAGGATTTTTTCCACCTTCCTGATTTTTTGTCTCTTGGTTTCCCAGTAGCGTTGGTCGCGGTTTATTTTGCGCAGGTTCCGGTCGAAATCGATGTGTTTTTTACCCACTTTATTGGTTGCCGTTTCCAGAATTTCTTCCGGTAACCCGATTTTTCGGGCAATCTCGAACGCAAATGAACTGCCTGGTTTTCCGATTTCAAGTTTGAAAAGCGGGTTCATGTGCTGCGAATCGTACAACATCGCACCGTTTACAATTCCTTCGGTTGCTGAGGCAAAGTGTTTCAGGTTGGTGTAATGCGTGGTAATTACGCCAAAAGTGCGGAGGCGGTTCAATTCACCCAAAATTGATTCGGCAATAGCTCCGCCCAGCATCGGTTCAGTGCCCGAGCCGAATTCATCAATCAGAATCAGCGTTTTTTCATTGCAGTTCCTCACAAAATATTTCATGTTCATGAGGTGGGAACTGTAGGTACTCAAGTCGTTTTCCAACGACTGCTCATCGCCAATATCTATAAAAAGCTGGCTGAAAATACCGGTCTTGCTGCCTTCCTGCAAAGGAATCAGCAAGCCACACTGCATCATGTATTGCAGCAACCCGACAGTTTTCAGACAAACCGATTTTCCGCCGGCATTGGGGCCTGAAATCAGGAGAATGTGACTGTTCGTATCGAGTTGAATATTGAGCGGTACAATTTTACGGTTTTCTTTTTTCAGCGCTTTCTGCAAAAGCGGATGCACCGCCTGCTGCCATTGAATAATGGTGGTATTTTCCACTTCCGGACGAATGGCATCGAACTCAACCGCCAGCAATCCTTTGGCACGGATAAAATCGATTTCGCCCAGAAATTCGTAGGAATAAAACAAATCATCGAGGTAGGGACGGATGTCATTTGAAAAATCGGTGAGGATGCGCACCACTTCCCGTCGATCGGCATACTCCAACTCGCGGATCTCGTTGTTCATCTCCACAATTTCGTTCGGCTCTACATACGATGTTTTACCGGTGCCCGACTCATCGTAAACGATTCCCTGTATTTTGCGTTTGTTTGATGACAGAACCGGAATCACCGCCCGTCCGTCACGGATAGAAACCGAAGCCTCTTCTTCCACCAGCCCATCTTTCTGGGCCTGTTTTAAAATGGCATGTAACCGTTTCGACATGCTCGACTGCAGCGACAAAATACTTTTTCTGATTTGAGCCAGTTCAGGAGAGGCGTTGTCGCGTATTTTACCGAATTTATTGATGATGGCATCGATGCGATCGTAAATGTACGGGAAAACCTGCACCCGTTCGGTCTTCTTTTTCAGCAGCGGAAATACCTCTTCTTCCTGCTTTTTAAAAAACTGCACAATGGCACGCACGGCCTCCAGCGAGCGTTTTAAGTCGAACAATTCGGCAGGCTCCAGGAAACGGCCTTCCAATTTAATTTTCTGAAGTGCAGGCCGAAGGTCGTAAAAATGGTTGGCCGGAAAATTTTCAAACTCGCGTATGATGCGGCAAAATTCGGTTACCTCACCCAACTGGTTCGTAACAACTTCATATTTATCCTGAAACTGCATGCCATCCACCCATTCGTTTCCCATGGTGCTGATGCATTTTTTGCGCAGCATTTCACGAACGCGGTCGAATCCAATCTTTTCCTCAAAATGTTCAGGATAAATTTTTTGCATGGCTTTTTAATTTCAGCGCAAAAATAATAAAGAAGTTTTAGTTTACAGTCTCAGTCTCAGTTTTCATCGAAGACATATTGCCACTGATTCACAGATTTTAAATATATCCATTCGTTATTTGTGAATCAGTGGCAATTTTCACTGCCTATTGTCTTTTGCTTTTTGCCTACTATGAACTAAAGTCCCCCCGAATCTTTTCCCGGGAAATGATCGTGCCATTCTTTCCAGAAAAGTTTTACTTCCGATTTCATTTCCTTGTGCAGCGACAGGATTCCAATCAGGTTGGGAATCGTCATCAGTGCAATGGTAATTCCTGAAAGTGTCCAAACAATTGTGGTGTCGGTGAATGATGCCAGGAAAAAGCCTATGACATAAATTATGCGGTAATAGATTACGCCTTTAATTCCGAACAAATAAGTTACTGCCCGGCCACCGTAATACGACCAGCTAATGGCCGTGGAAAAGGCAAACATGAGCAACCCGATGGAAACAATGTATTTTCCGTAATCGCCAAACCAACTTCGGGTAAAGGCAATGGTGGTTAACGGCGCACTGTGCATCAGCGATTTTCCGGTAAATGTCATATTTTGTCCCGGTGCCAGGTTTCCGTTAATCATTTCAACGGTACCCGAATAGAGTTCATCATTTGCCCAAACTTTCACGCCTTCAGCTACCGAGCGGGCATGAAGGATGGTGGGTTGGTTTTGAATTTGTCCTTCAGAAACAGTCAGTGTGCCGTTAAATAAAGGTAAATCTTTCCTTTCAAGCAGGAAGTCGGCCAATTCCTGCTTTTCAGATTCACTGGTTTCCGAATAGTTTCCTTCGAGCACAATCATATCTGCCGACTGGAATTGATTGTCAATTTTTTCGGTCCATACGCCGGATGATAAAATTACCAGGCCGGTAAGCGTACAAATAATAATGGTATCGATAAACGGTTCGAGCAGTGCAACAAGCCCTTCTGAAACCGGTTCGTGGGCGCGTGCTGCGGCGTGGGCAATAGGTGCGGAACCCTGGCCGGCTTCGTTGGAAAACAAGCCGCGGTTTACACCCCGGTTAAACGCAAAAGCAATGCTGCCGCCCAGGAATCCTCCGGCAGCAGCAGATCCGGTAAATACATCACCGATGATTGCTGAAATGGAAGGAATAATATTTTCATAATTGAAAGCAATTACAGCAATGGCCCCGATAAAATAGACCACTGCCATTATGGGTACCAGGCGCGATGTAACTTTTGCAATGCGTTTGATTCCACCCAAAATTACCATGGCCAGAAAAACCGAAAGCACAGCCCCTGTAAGAATGTGGTTCAATCCAAAAGTTTCGAACATAGAGTTGGCTATGCTGTTGATTTGGG
>DATFJO010000653.1:0-11619 GCA_035269145.1 Tangfeifania sp.
ACATATTTTGCGGAACGCTTTGCTGAAAAGTTGGATGCAGTGCATTTAAATACCGACATCGTTCGCGAAAAGCTTGATTTTACAGGTCATTACGACGAAAAAACAAAGCAGCAGGTTTACAACGAACTGTTTAAACAGGCGCAAATGGAATTCAAAAAAGGAGCCGATGTCATTGTTGATGGCACCTTTCATTTGAGCCGCAGACGTGAGCAACTTGAAAAACTTTCGAAAGAAGAAAATAAAAAAATCCGCTACATCGAGATGAAAGCCTCGGAGAAAAATGCACGTAAACGACTGAAGAAAAGCAGAAAACACAGCGAAGCCAACGTTGATGTTTATGAAATGATAAAGAATGAATTTGAACCGCTGGATAAAGACTGCCTTGAATTATGGTCAGACAACGATGATATTGACGAGATGATGAATAAAGCGGAAAAATACATTTATGGATAAAAGTGATGTAAAAAATATAATTGAAAATTGCAGTTTTCCCGGTAAGTGCGGGAATCCTGAATTGGTGGAAACCCATATTTCATGGATTATTCTCGCAGAGGATTTTGCCTGGAAAATTAAGCGTCCGGTGGAGTTCTCATTTCTCGATTTTTCAACCCCCGAAAAAAGAAAGCATTTCTGTGAGGAGGAATTAAAACTGAACCGCAGAATGGAACCTGAAATGTACCTCGATGTGTTGCCGGTAACCCGTGATTTAGAAATTTCAGAATCGGAAACAGGCAAAGAGATTATTGATTATGCTCTGAAAATGAAGCGGATGGACAATTCAAGAGAAATGGACAAGCTGCTCGCTGATAATAAAGTTACCCCAGGTAATATTGATAAACTGGCCGCTAAAATTGCAGGGTTTCATAAAAATGCAACGGTTATAAAAAATGCTTTTCGAACACTCCGGTTTCACGAAGAGTTTGCAGATATTGCCAATCATTATGATTTTATTACTGAAAAACTTGGCGATGAGTTCAAGCAAAAAGTCAGCATGTGCATCGAAAACTCCTACAGTTACCTGAATAAAATCCGTAATTTTTCCAACCACCGTGTTATCTCCGGTTATCAGCGAGACTGCCACGGCGATTTGAATGCAAGCAATATTTTTCTTTACGATGATCCTGTGATTTTCGATTGCATCGAGTTCAGCAGTGAACTGCGGCAAATTGATGTGCTGAATGACATCGCTTTTTTATGTGTCGATCTCGATTTTTACAACCGCGAAGATTTAAGTGAAATTTTCTATGAGAAATACCGGGAATATTTTGGGATGGAGGAAAATGAAGACGAATTTGAACTATTCAGGTATTACAAATGCTACCGGGCAAATGTACGTGCAAAAGTTACCCTTATAAATATTCAGAAACAAAATGACTCAGACAATACCCGCAAACTGGAGGATGCCAAAAAATACATCGACCTGATGACTAATTATATGGACTTGAAAATCTAAAACAATAAATTATGAATATGAAACTGATTTATAAATTTGAAGAACTCGATAATTCGAACGTAAAAGAAGTTGGCGGAAAAAATGCCTCGCTGGGCGAAATGTTTCAGCAACTAAGTTCAAAGGGAATTAATATCCCCGATGGTTTTGCCACTTCGGCTGATGCCTACCGGAAATTTATTCGTGAAAATGAAATTGAAGAAAAACTGAAAGAAACACTTTCTTCATTAAAAGCTGACGATTCAGAAAAACTGCAGGAAGCAGGGGAGAAATGCCGCAATCTAATTATGGAAGCTTCCATTCCTGAAGACATAGAAAAAGCAATTCTCAAAAGTTACAAGGAATTGAAAAAGCGTGAAAAATCGCTTGAAAGTGTGGCGGTGCGCAGCAGTGCAACTGCCGAAGATTTGCCCGATGCAAGTTTTGCAGGGCAACACGAGACCTATCTCAATATAAAAAATGAAGAGGAATTGCTGGAAGCCTGGAAAAAATGTGTGGCCTCGCTTTTTACCGACCGGGCCATTAAATACCGCGAAGAGAAAGGTTTTGAACACATGAAAGTAGCGCTCTCGGTAGGTGTTCAAAAAATGGTTAGAGCCGATAAAGCCTCGGCAGGTGTTGCATTTACAATCGACCCCGACAGTGGGTTTGAAAATGTAATTCTTGTAAACGGAGCATGGGGACTTGGCGAAAATGTGGTTCAGGGAACCGTGCGCAACGACGAATTTTACCTTTTCAAAGAAGCACTGAAAAATGACAAAGACCCTATTCTTTCGAAGAAACTGGGTTCGAAAAAGAAAATGATGGTGTACGAAAAGAAGAAGAAAAGCGATGAAACCATCAAAAATAAAAGAACTCCGGTTAAAAAGAGAAAAAAATATGTACTAACCGACGAGGAATTGGTTCAGCTTGGGAAATGGTGCCTCAGCATTGAAAAACATTACAATAAAGCCATGGACATTGAATGGGCCAAAGATGGTAATTCCGGGGAATTATACATTGTTCAGGCCCGCCCGGAAACAGTGCATTCTTCAAAAGAAAAAACCAGCAAACTGAAAAAATTTATTTTGAAAGATAAAGGCAGCGAACCGATTTTGACGGGAACCGGCATAGGCGATAAAATTGCTGCCGGCAAGGCAAAGATTCTCGATTCGCCCAATGAAGCCGACAAGCTGGAAGAAGGGGACGTGCTGGTAACCGAAATCACCAATCCCGATTGGGATCCGGTGATGAAAAAAGCTTCGGCTATTATTACCAACAGCGGAGGCCGTACCAGCCACGCTGCAATTGTAGCCCGTGAGTTGGGAGCTGTGGCAGTGGTTGGCGCAAAGGATGCCACTTACGAAATAAAAGACGGGCAGGAAATTACTGTTTCGTGCGCCAAAGGAAACGATGGTCACATTTATGATGGCATCCTGGAATGGGACGAAGATGAAATCGACCTCGAAAAACTGGGAAAACCCAAAACCGAGGTGATGCTGATATTGGCGAACCCGGGCACTGCCTTTAACAACGCAATGCTGCCGGTTGACGGCGTTGGCCTGATGCGTTTGGAATTTGTAATTAACAGTTCCATTAAAGTTCATCCCATGGCACTTGTAAATTTCGATGAACTGAAAAGTAAAAAAGTAAAAAAGAAAATTGAAAAAATTACGGAAAACTATGACGACAAAAAGGAGTATTTCGTAGATAAACTGTCGAAAGCAGTAGCCACGATTGCAGCCGCTTTCTATCCGAAAGATGTGATTGTGCGGATGAGCGATTTTAAATCGAATGAGTATGCCGATTTAATTGGTGGAAAGCAATTCGAACCGGAAGAAGAAAATCCGATGGTTGGTTTCAGGGGTGCATCGCGGTATTACCACGAAAAATACAAAGAGGGATTTGCGCTTGAATGCCAGGCCATGCGAAAAGTTCGCGATGACATGGGACTCACTAATGTGAAGCTGATGATTCCTTTTTGCCGCACCGTAGAAGAGGGGAAAAAAGTAAAGCGTGTGATGGCTGAAAATGGATTGAAACGCCGCAAAAACGGGCTCGAAATTTATGTGATGACCGAAATTCCAAGTAACGTGGTAATCGGTGAGGATTTTGCCGAAATATTCGACGGGTTTTCCATCGGTTCAAATGACCTCACTCAGTTAACACTCGGAATTGACCGCGATTCGGAACTGGTGAGCGATTTGTTTACTGAAAAGGACAATGCCGTGAAAACACTCATTAAATGGGCCATCGATAAAGCACACTACAAAGAACGTAAAATCGGTTTGTGCGGACAGGCGCCGAGCGATTTTCCCGAGTTTGCACAATTTTTGGTTGAATGCGGAATCGACAGTGTTTCGTTTAACCCGGATGCAGTAGCCAAAGGAATTGAAAATATTGTGGAGGCTGAGAAAAAGAAATAAAAAATATAAGTTATGCCTGAATTACCTGATGTGGAAATTTTCAGAAAGGAAGCTGAAAAAAGTAAAAATTCGGAAATTACCGGTTTTGAAATCGACGATAAAGATTTTGTGGAGTTGAATCAAAGTAAGTTTAATAATAACCTGAAAGGCAAAAAGTTTAAAGATACTTTGCGCCGGGGGAAATACCTTTTTATGAAGGTAGATGACGAATCGGGCATTGTTATGCATTTTGGCATGACCGGTTTTCTGGTTTACAAAAAGGAAAATGAAGATGCACCGGATTATACAAAGTGCAGTTTTGTGTTGAAAAACAAGCATAAGCTGCACTACATCAGTAAACGAAAACTTGGACACGTAAAATACGTTGGGAAAATCGGGGATTTCATAGAAGAAAATGATATTGGCCCGGATGTGCTTGAATTGAGTGAAGCGGAATTTATTTCGAAACTAAGTGAAAAGAATTCTATGGTGAAATCTGCGTTGATGGACCAGTCAACTGTTTCTGGAATCGGGAATATTTACGCCGATGAAATTTTGTTTCAGTCGGAGGTGCATCCCAAACAAAAAGCAAATAAGCTGGATGAAAAAAAGTGGAAAACGCTTCATAAAAATACCGTTAAAGTATTGAAGAAAGCCATTGAAAAAAATGCTGATGTTTCCAAACTTCCGAAAAGTTATTTGCTTCCAAATCGCGAAGAAGGAAACGACTGCCCCAAATGCGAAGGAAAAATCGAAAAAATAAAGGTTTCAGGAAGAAACGGATATTACTGTCCTTCGTGCCAGAAGAAATAAAGGATCGGCAACGGGATCGGCAACGGGATCGGCGATTTTTAATCGCCGGAAGAGAAGACGCGATTGCTCCATAGGAATCCCTGCGGGAAAAATCGCATCTCCCGGGATCGGTGAATTGTTCCAAAGGAATCGCAATGCGGCATTCGCCGAATAAATACCTAAATTGCAAATAAAAATACCCGTGAAAAAAGAAGCATACCGGCACAACTTACCCCATTTTCAGCAACCGGGGCAGGCGTATTTTGTTACCTGGATTTTAAAAGATGCTGTTCCACCCAAAGCTTTTCCAAAATACACAAACAAATTGCAACAGCTTAGAAATCAAATTGAACTTCACAAGCAGAAAAAATCGGAAAAGAATTTTATTGATGGATTGCAGAAAGAGTATTATTCAGTACGAAAAAAATACATGAAAGCCTTTGATGATTTATTGGCTCTGAGCAAAAACAAAACGGTTGATTTATCACATTCTGAGAATACCGGAATCATCTCAGAAACAATTCATTTTTGGGATAATATCAAACTTAAAAACATTGCTTACTCCATAATGCCTAATCATGTGCATTGGGTGTTGGAGGTGTTTGAAAAAGATGAAAATCGAAATCCTGTTTATTTACAGGATATCATGCAGTCAGTAAAAAGACAATCGGCAAGGCAGATAAATTTACGGGAAGGAAGAGCCGGTAAATTATGGCAAAAAGAGAATTTTGACACAACAATAAGGGATGAAAAGCATATGTATAATGCAATTGAATATACATTGAATAATCCGGTAAATGCCGGTTTGGTAAAAAACCGGGATAACTGGCCTGGAAATTATTTAAACAGCGAATACCTATTTTGACGGATCTACAATGGGATCGGCGATTTGTAATCGCCGAAAAAAGATGACGCGGTTACAAACCGCATCACCCACCGGGATCGGCGATTTGTTCCAAAGGAATCGCAATGCGGCAATCGCCGGTTTCATTTTGACGCGATTGAAAATCGCATCTCCCGGGATCGACGAATTCAATTCGCCGAAAAAAAAAGATGCGGCTTTCAAACCGCATCTCCTTTTACTTCTTAAATTTTCCCATATACTCGGCCTTTTCTATAATGAAGCCGTTTAACGAGTTGTAGAAATCTTCTGCGTTGTTGGCCGATTCGGGCGCAAGTTTCTTTTTCAGCGCAAACAACCTGAAATAATAACGGTGCTCTTCGCCTTTTGGCGGGCAGGGACCACCGTAACCAAGTTTTCCAAAATCGTTTTTTCCCTGAATAGCCCCGTTTTTTAAATTTTTCTGGATAGGAATAATTTCTTCCAGTCCATCAGAATCCGGTGGCAGATTGTAAACTATCCAATGTGTAAATGTTCCGCCCGGTGCATCCGGATCTTCCAGTATAAGTGCCAGCGAAGTTGTACCTTTGGGCACTTCATCCCATCTTAATGGTGGCGAAAGGTCATCGCCTTTGCAGGTGTGTTTTTCCGGGAAAGTTTTTCCATATTCGAATGCAGTAGTTGTGATATTGAATGCCATAATTTTATTTTTTAGATTTTAACTGGTTAAATTTTCACTGAAAAATGCTTCCAGTTCTTTGGGAAGCTGGGCTAAAATATGCCTGGTTTCTCCTTCGGTAACAAATGTTCCGAGTTCATTCAGTACAATTGCTACAATTTCTTTTGTCGGTTTCTTCCAGCTAAATTCATATTCACCGTATTGGTCCTGGTGTTTTTTTACTTCATCAGTAAATTCCTCAAGGGTTGTAATTCGTGTAGGTTTTTCCAGGTATTTCCAGTCTTCAACAAACACTGCCTTCAGAAACATTGGCAACTGGGCAAGTAAATCGAGTGATTCACTTACGGTTAGCCTGTCGCGCAGCGTGTGCATAACAGCCCGTAAAATAATTCCGGTACGCCCAACTTCATCCGGGTGTCCGAGTTTTACTGAAAGATTATTTACAAATTCATTTCCTTCGTTTGCATATTTGTCAAAATGTAAAGCCATAATAAATTGTTTTAAAAGGTTACTACTAAAATTAATTCTCACTGTTTTCAGATAATTGCTGCAACGATTGCCGCAGTTCTTCCAGAGCGTTTCCGGCCTGGCTGAAATTTTTCTGCTGCATGGATTCGAGGTAATTTTCGAATGCGCTGTTTGCTTTGTCAATCATTTGCCTTATGGTTTGAGGTGCAATAGTTTGCCCGGCCTCTTCATCGTCTGCTTCTGCCGGCTGAAATCCCTCTTCAAAAAGCCCGGCGAGGGCTTCGTCAAAAGTTTCGGCATAACTCAGGTTATCGTTGTGCATTACAGCCACAAGCCGTAATTCCGGGTAAGCCGAAGTTTCGGACTGCAGATAAATGGGTTCTACATAAATAACTGTACCGTCGATTGGGATTGCCAGCACATTTCCGCGTATAACATTCGAGCCGCGTTGGTCCCACAGCGTTAACTGACCGGAGAGGTATGAATCCTGGTCGATTTTGGTTTCCACCTGCTGGGTTCCAAGTATCCGTTTTTCTTTTGGGAATTTGTAGGCCAGAAACCGCCCGTAATTTTCGCCGTCGCATAAACCGGCAATCCAGCCAATCATCACCTGTTTGTCTTTTGGGGTGAACGGCATAATGAGCGAAAATTCCATTTTATCGCTGCCCGGTTGCTGCCACATAATATAATAAGGTTCTACCGGCTGAACGTTGTTGTAATATTTTTCGGTAGCCCGCACCCACAAATCTTCCTGGTTGTAAAATACAGCCGGATCGGTCATGTGGTATTTGGCATAAACCAGGCCCTGAATAAGCAGCATATCAGCCGGATAACGAACATGGTTTCTTAAACCTTCGGGCATTTCCGATTTGTTTTTCAGCAGTTCCGGAAAGATTTTCCGGTAGACCTGAATAAGTGGATCTTCTTCTTCGAAAATATAAAGTTTAACTTCTCCGCTGTAGGCATCTACTGTAATTTTTACTGAATTGCGAATGTAATTCTTCCCCTGAAGGTTGCTGCTTACCTGGTTGTAAATATTTCGGTTGGTACTTCCTTGTTTATATCCAATTCTCTCCAACGAAGAAAACACTTCGCTGTACGGGTAAAACCCCGACGTAGTGTAGGCATCCACAATCCAGTAAAGACGGCCTTCGTTCAATACAATGTACGGATCGTCGTCAAAATTCAGGAAGGGAGCCAGTTTTTGAACACGTTCTTCAATGTCGCGATGAAACATAATCCGGCTGTCCTTGTTGGGATAGCCTGTAAGCAAAAAACGCGTTCCGCCGTATTTTGAACCGTACAAAAACTTTCGCCAAAGGTTTGTTAACTGAACTCCGCCTTCTCCCTGGTAGCGGGCATAAATGTTCTTTTCACCGCTGGGGTAATCAAACTCCTCTTCATCGGTGTTTACCACAACAAATTCGTCGGTTAGTTCACCATAATAGAGTTCCGGGCGGTTTACTTTCAGTTCATCAAATTTACTGACCGGAGGAATATCTTTTACCAGTAAATTGGGCAAACCTTCAGAAGTGAATTCATTTACACGGTTAAGTGTAATTCCGTAGCCGTGAGTGTATTTAAAACGCTTGTTTACAAAGGTCTGGCTTTCAGTGGGCAGATTGCCCGTTTCCATTTCGCGCGCCGAAATCATTACCTGGTTGTATTTGCCGTCGATTGTATAGCGGTCGATATCGACATCGTTAAACTCATAATAAAGCCTGATTTCCTGAAACTGCTTGAACACAGCATCCAGCGCCCTGTAATCCCATAGCCGAATGTTATTCAGTAGGTTTTCATTTGTATTGATTAACTCCCGTGAAATATCTTCGGAAACAGGAAATTCATTTTCTTCCACTTTGTTGAGGTGAAATCCATAGCGGGTGAATTCTATGTTGTTTTCAATGTATTCCCGTTCAACTGTAATTTCGTTCGGTTCCACTTTCAACCACTGAAAAAGGGAAGGCACAAGCGAAAGAGCAATAACCCACAACACAAGTGTGGCCGCCGGAATAACTATTATTTCCTGAACCCCGGCAAACCGTTTGCTTTTGCTGAAAATTGCCGAAATACGTTTGCGGACCGAAGGAATCATCATGATTACACCTGCAACAAGCGTAACAACAGACATAATCAGCAGCATCGGCAGGCGGATTTTGTCGTCGGTCCAGCCCGGGCCCGAAACAACACCTTCGGTGGAATACAGCAATCCGTAACGGTCGATGAATTTCCCGAAGGCAAGTACTATTAATAAAACACCGGCACTTACAAACAACGATTTGTTTTTGTTGAAATCTTCTTTTAAAGTGATGTTTGAATTCTGGTTTTGCTCACTTTTAAAACTCGTTGCAAGCGAAGCAATTAATGCGATTATTGTGAGTGATAGAAATGTGCTGAATATTAATTCGAGAAATGGGTAAACAAACAAATAAAAACCGGTTTGCATATTTAAAATTGGTTCGCTAAGGCCGGTAGTAACTCTGAAAATGTATTTCAGAATTATTTCCCATTCGGCATATAACCATAAGCCACTGAGAAGCGCGCTAATAAAAACTGCAACGTACCTGATTAATTTTTGACGGCCTTCCTTTAATGAAAAGGTGAGCAGGTAAACATATAATCCGCCTAAAATAAAAGCACCTAAAAACAACCCGATTTTTGTGAGCCAAACCGTCCAAAAACGGTCGTTGTATCCCAGTTGATCGAACCACAGTTTTTCGCCCCAGAATTCCATAAAACCTGAAAACAAGAGCGTAACAAGTCCAATTAAAGCTCCTGTGATGATTAACGATTTGTTTTTAGATTTCTGACCTCTGTAAATCAGGAAAATAGACAGTGCTAAAAAAAGAAGAAAAATTGCTGTATACATTTCCGGTAGTCTTTTTAGTTATTAATTACTTTGTTTACTGACAATTTTGTGCCAAACTCAGGTAGCGGGTTTTATGCAAACATTTTTCTGTTTATACAACATGAAAATAAAGAAAACAAAGTTAAGTTGTTTAGTTTATCGGTTTGACTTCCAGTTTGTTTATTTGTGTTTTCATGAATTTAAAAACATCAGGCAATAAGAATTATTTGCCGGCTGACAGTTTTTTAAAACTAAAAATTGTGTGGAATAATCTCACAACAGGTGGAATTAAACCACATCGTTTTAAAGGAAACATAAAAATATGTTTGTTCTTAAACCTTTGTAAAACATCGTTTTGAGCAAATTTTAAATTGTTTTCTGAAATATTAGCGCTATGGCACATTCATTGGTTTTTTGCCTAACTAACTATTTATGATAAAAATTAAAAAAATTAGAAGTTATGAGAACACTAACGTACATTTTATTAGTTGCATTTAGTTTATTTTCGACAAACCTGTTCGCACAGGAAACCAAATGGGTGGCCGATAAAGCTCATACCAAAATTAAATTTTCGGCCACGCACATGGCTATTTCTGAAGTAGACGGACGATTTACCGATTACGATGTGGAAGTTTTTGCCAACGGTGAGGATTTTGACGGTGCCCAGGTGAACGTCACCATCGATGCAAAAAGTATAGACACGGATAATGCTGACAGGGATGAACACCTGCGTTCAGACGACTTTCTAAGTGTTGCCGAATATCCTGAAATAACATTTACCGGCGAATTAGAGAAAAATATCACCGGCTCCGGCTATACGCTCGAGGGCGTATTAACCATTCGCAGTGTTTCAAAAACCGAACAATTCGATGTGGAACATAAAGGAACTGTTGAAGCAATGGGGGCAACCCGTGCAGGATTTCAGTTAACTGGTAGTATCGACCGTTTTGATTACAATGTTGACTGGAACAAGTCATTTGCAAGTGGATTGGTAGTAGGCAAAGAAATTGATATTATGATTGATATTGAACTAAATATTGCCGATGAATAAAAATAATCAATAGGATAAGATTTTAATGGTACTTTGCTTTTTTGTTCGAAGAAATTAAAAAATTACCTTTCAGTATTTTGAGAATTAAATGATTAATTTTTAACTTTAAGCAACCAAGTCGAAATAATAAAATTTAAGTAAATTATTTAAGTATAAATTTAAAAAAGGAGGTCAAAATGGCTATTAAAAAAGTTTGGATTGAAGAAGGCTGTATTGCCGATGGAATTTGCAACGAAATTTGTCCTGAAGTTTTTGGACTGGATGATGCAGGGGAAGCGTTCGTTGAGAAAGATGCCGATTTAAGTGCGAATGAAGAAGGCATTAAAGATGCAGCAGAACAGTGTCCTGTTGAAATTATACGATTCGAAGAGTAATATTTTTCCTGTTTAATAAAACAGGGAAATTGACGGATATTATTAATTCAACAATTCCAGAGGCAATCTTTTCAGGTTGCCTTTTTGCTTTTGGTAAATTAACAGCATGTAAATATGCCGGATACAAACAAAAATATATTGATTGTTCTTGATTTGGATCATACCCTGATTTACAGTTCTGAATACCAGAAAGAACACTTACAGATTCTTCTGAAATATCCGCCGCTGATTATTTATGAAAGGCCCCATGCGCGCGATTTGGTAAACACTTGCCGGCAAACCGGTGAAATTATCGTATTTACAACCGCTGTGAAAAATTATGCAGAAAGTGTTTGCAGTAGGCTGGAAATAAACTATGCAAAATTATTATCGCGCGAAGATTGCCGGGTGGTCAACGGAATGTTTGAAAAATATGTTGAGCAGAACTGGCTGCATAAATATGATGAAATATTGATTATAGACGATTCTCCTGAAATCTGGGATTCAAATGCCCGCAACAACTGCACATTTCTGGTTCCTGAAAAATTTACCGGCGAAGCTAACGACAGTGGACTGAAAGAGGTCATTCGTGAATTAGCCGAATTCAAATCGAAAAGTTAAAGGGGGCAGTCACAATTTCTTTTTAATCGGATTTTACCCAGGAAACTATTTTCGAATCATCAGGTTTTACCTTGGGTTCAACCATGTCAACGAGGTTTCCGTTTTCGTCAATCAGGTATTTCTGAAAATTCC
>DATFJO010000654.1:0-8613 GCA_035269145.1 Tangfeifania sp.
GCCGCATCAAATTTGTATTTTGTCAAACCCTCGAGCAGTGCCTGGGTTTTCATAATATCAGTATGTACTTTACTGCCGTGGGTAAACGGACCGACACCTTTTTTAAAACCTTCCCAATTGGAGTGCACAATCAAATCCCAGCCTTTTTCTTTGGCGTAAGTGTCACGGAAATCAATCATTTCTTTGAACTTCCATTTTGAATCGATGTGCATTAACGGGAATGGTACTTTTCCCGGATAAAATGCTTTCTCGGCCAGGCGAACCATCACCGACGAGTCTTTTCCAATAGAGTATAGCATCACCGGGTTTTCAAATTCTGCCGCTACTTCGCGAATTATGTGGATGGCTTCTGCCTCGAGCTCCCGCAGGTTGGATAAACTGTATTCCTTCATAAATTTGATTATAATCTTTTATTTAGATGAAAGCGAAATTGTAGTGTCCGCTTTTCAACTGTAACATTTTTTCGGAAAATTTCCGGTTGGAAAAAGGCAAATATAATACAATTCATAAAAGTAATAAACCGGACGATTTTGTAAGTATTGCTGGAAACTAATTATCCCTGTTTTTTATTCATGGATACCTGCAACTTCGCCATTTTCCGCGGCTGCTTTTCGTAACCGATCCATAATTGCTATGCCAATTCCGGTTTCAGGTAAAGGTTCTGCCAGAATCAGGTCTACTCCTGATTCTTCCAGCTTGTGAAGTGCATTGTAGAGATTTGCTGCTGCTTCGTTAAGATTTCCGGATGCAGACAAATTTTCTGTTACAAAGTCAGTATTTTTTTCTTTTTCCGTTCCGAATGTCAGAAGACCGGTTTTTTTACCGGAGGTGTTTACCTGGTGTTTTCCCAATATGTATAATGGAACCCGGGGACTGTAGTGCGATTTTAAAAGCCCGGGAGATTGCAGTCCCTTGTTATGTGTTGAAAAAAGAGAGTCGGAGTATGGAACTACAGCAGCGAGTTCCTGCATTGTGATTGCACCCGGTCTTAAAATTTTAAAACCTTCGCTGTTAAGTGAAATTACAGTCGATTCAATACCAACACTGGTATTGCCGTCGTCGATAATAAAATCGACATTATTTAGTTGTTTCAGCACATGCCGGGCATTTGTAGGACTTAGTTTTCCGAATTTATTGGCACTTGGTGCAGCAATTGGAGTACCTGCTTTTTTTATGAGCTCGAGTGCTGCCCTGTGATTGGGCATTCTTACAGCAACAGTTGGCAAGTTGGCGGTAACCATATCAGATACGCTTTCTTTTTTTTCGGTTACGATTGTGAGCGGACCCGGCCAGAATTTTTCAGCCAGTTTCAGCAGGTTTTCATCTACATTTTTCACCAGCAGGTGCAATTGCTCAATATCGCTGATGTGCACAATCAGTGGATCGAAAAACGGCCTTTCCTTGATCCGGAAAATTTTTTCAATGGCTTCTGTATTGAAAACACCGGCACCCAACCCATAAACCGTTTCAGTAGGAAATGCTACAACTCCACCGTCTTTAATTATCCGGGCTGCCTTTGTTATGTTTTCTTCAAATGTCATTGTGAAAAGATAACTAATAAACGGCCGGTTTCAAAATCTGAAACCGGCCGTTGTTGTTTTATTATTCTAATTCCTGATAGATGTTACTTTGCTCGTAATCTTCAATCTGGTTGAATGAATACTGGTAACTCATCGGAACAATTTGGTTGTACTCTTCGATTGTTGCATTCGATAAACAGGCATCGATAATTCTTTTACCTGTTTTATACAAATCTTCATTTAAGAATTTTTGCAATTCTTTTTTGAAGAATTCCTGAAGGATTTCTGCTCCGGCATCGTATCCTTCATTTCCCACTTCAACCTGGTTGTAAACTTTCAGGAAACGGGTCGGAATTTTCGAACTTTCGATGGTGAGGTAGTTCAGCTCATATCCCAGCAAATTGCATCTTGCCGGCTGGTACTGGTCATCTCTGAGTTTTGCCACTCCACGGCGGGTTAAGTATTCACGCATCAGCAACTGCGGTTTAAATCCCACGTTCCACACACCAATATTTTGGTTTGGTACCAACGTAAAGGTAGTCCGCGGGGTTTTAATTATCTGGTCGAGCAGCATGTTGGCATGTGTTACGCGTTTCCCGGTTGCAAATGGCCAGTAAGAACCAACGCCTTCACTTTCCATCGCTCCTGTTCCTACAATGCTCGGGTTGTTGTGTCCGCGGGGCGATACAAGCCGCCACAACCACGCCAGTGCCGGTGGTAAAATGTGAAACAAGCCAACAATTCCGTAAGAGGGGGCCTCTTTGCTGCAAACCGGTGTTCTTAATCCAAAACTCCTGATATCTACCGAAACCGGTTCATTTACAATGTTTTTTACATTGTTACGCGGAAGAATTACACGTGGGTTCGGACAAGGTTTGCCAGGTTCATCTTCAATGTGGTTCCATATAAGCGCTGTTGAGCGTGGCACAGTGTCGATATTCAGAAACAGCAATTGTTCCTGAGCGTTAATTGTCGCCTTTTCAAGGTGTGGATCATCGCCGTATTCTTTTACACTGTCGACCCTCACAAACCATGCGTTTTCAGCATCGAGGATATGGAGTTTTCCGTTGTTTTTTTGAATTTCAGGAGGACAAAAAGCCATATCGTCGGCAACCGACCTGAAAGAACAAAACCGGGGAATGCTTATGAAACGTTCTTCTCCGGTAACCTGGTTTTTGCCAATAAGAACGCGTCCATCGGCTTCTCTGAGAATGTGCTGGTGCATCTCACTTTTGCCACCTCCGCTGGCACCTTCGTGCATAAAGGTTTTAACATTGTCATAAGGGCTTACGGACTGCACTGCCGAGCAATGCGCTGTTAGCCAGCCATCTTTTTCGCCCTCGGTAAGCAATACACCATACAGGCCTTTTTTTGCACTTGGGCCCGGGTAAAGATTGTATGAATAAAGCTCGTGAACTTTTTCGGTGCGGTTATGTACAACCACCTGTTTTCCGTTAAAATGTGTATGCCTGAAAACCGGGGCTACAAAGATTACCGATTTTAATTCAGTATCTTTTTCAAGGTCAGCCGGCGCCACAATTTGCTGCAACATTGAAAGTCCCATTGCAAAAAAAGCAGCATTGGCCGGGGCAATGGCAATTCCTGTAGAACCTACATTTTCTCTTCCGGCAAAATAAAAGAAACAGGCTAAATCCTGGTTTTTCAGCCATTCATAAGTCTCTGACTGAATGGAGGAAAATTCAAAGTCGTATTTTTCATTGAACCTTTTTTTATCGGTGGGCAGGTCATCTGCAATCGACATGGTTCCCGGATCGCGCCGCCGCATATACGGTTCGGTATAATTGGCCGATATTCCGTTTTTTACACGGTGAATGATGGCCTCCGTATATTCTCCTTTCCCGGGCACATCATATTTTACTTCAAATTCGTCATTTTCTCTTCCGCCAGTAGAGGCATCAGCAAGTTCATCTGTAGTATTGAAAACGGCAATGCTTTTGCAATTTGCCAATACATCGTAAACATTTTCAGGTAGTTGGATGTTTTTCTCTTTGAGCGTTTTTAATAAGTTGTTCATAATAATTTTCCTTTTTTTTCTGTTCATTCTGCCTGATAACTGCACTTCATTCAAACAATATTCCGGTGGCGAAAATATCTTTTTGGACTTTACAACAGGTTAAATACTTAGTGGCAGATGTGCAATAATTGAATAATTAATATATACTTAATTCTTTGATAAGCCGAATAACGTTGGCTTAACATTAAACGGTAAAAAGGTTAGAAAGTTGATTTCGTACACTTTCGGAGGTGTTGTTATTCAGATAATTTAGTTCTTATTCTTTTTTGTAATAGATGCTTTGTGATGATTTTTTCGGTTGGATTTCATTTTTTTTAATAGAGGTTTGGGCCTGGGGTTCTTTATAATAACAGTTGCTTAAAAATTCCAGAAATAAGGAATTAACAGCAGTGAAAGAAGAAATGCCAGCAGGTTCAGCGGAAGCCCGATTTTAATGTAATCGGTAAATTTATAGTTGCCAATGGCCTGCACAATGAGGTTGGTCTGGTAACCAATTGGGGTAGAAAAACTGGCTGAAGCCGCAACTGCAATGGCTACAAATAATGGTTTTGGGTCGATGCCCATTTGCTGAGCTGCTGCCAGTGCAATTGGAAAAACCAGCGCCGCTGCCGCATTGTTGGTGATTATTTCAGTAAAAACAGTGGTGAGAATATAAAGGGCCGCCAGTACACCGAGGGGGCCAAAAGCCCTTGCAAAATTAATCGTTGTCCGTGCAAGCGATTCAGCAGCTCCTGAATTTTGCATTGCTTTACTAATTGCAAAAGCGCAGGCAATGGTTATCAATACATCCCAGCTAACGGCTTTTGTGTATTTCTGATGGGGCATAATTTTTAGCCAAATTAAAAGAATTGCCGCCAGTGCTGCAAAGAAAAACATATCGAATGTGATGCCTGCCGGCGAATGGATGTTCTGGCCAATTGTTGCCCCGACAATCATCAGCACAAGAATAATAAATGCCAGCCATTTTTTCCAGAAGCTCCCTGTTTGCTTGTAATCGCGGATATAGGAAGTAAGGTAAAATATTTTTGATTCTCCCCAGTTTTCTATGAACTTGTCGGTTGTGAGAAGCACCAGGTTGTCGCCGGCTTTCAGTTTGAGCTTATCCAGGTTTGATGTTATTCGCTCACCATTGCGGTGAATTGCCAGAACCACCGCCTGGTAGTGCTCGTAAAAATTGAATTCAGGAATGGTTTTTCCTACGCCGGGAAAGCGTGGCGAAATTACTGCTTCATATTGTTTGAGTTGCTTTTTGGGTACATTTTTTATCAGGTCGATTCCTTTAAGCCTGATATTGTCGTTGGACAAAATATAGTTGAGCCGGTCTGATTTTCCGGCAACCATCAGCGTGTCGTTTGCCTGCAGCTTGAATGTACCTTTTTTGGCATCCAAACTATCACCATTGCGGTTGATGCATCTGATTGCCAGTTTTTTCAGGTCGCGCAGCCTGCCGTTTTTAATTTCCCGGCCAACATAATTACTTCCTTCCGGGATGACAATGTCGTAATGATAATCTTTTAAATCGATGGAACTTTTTGAATTGAACTTTATTCTTTCTCCGGGCAGAAATTTATTGCCTGCAACCGACATATAAATGGTACCCAGAATGGCGATAAACCCACCAATTTTTCCCAATTCAAACATGCTAAAGCCTTCGTAGCCATTCTGAAGAATTAAACCGTGTACCACAAGATTGGTCGAGGTCCCGATTAAAGTACACATTCCACCCAAAATGGTGGCATACGAAAGCGGAATCAGGAATTTTTTTGAAGAAAGGTTTAATTTTTCCGACCATTTTTTTATGATGGGGGCAAAAATTATAACAACCGGTGTGTTATTCAAAAACCCCGACAACACCGAAACCGGCAACATGATACGGGGAATCAGAAAAATCATTTTACCCCTTTTACGCGGAAGATAGGTTTGAGCCAGCCGGTTCAGCACACCCGACTGACGTACTCCTTCGCTAACGATAAATAAAACCCCGATGGTTATCATTCCTTTGTTGGAGAAGCCTTCCAGAAATTCCTGGTTGCTGATAATTCCTGAGGCCATTAAAATAACCGCGGCAGAAAAAAATACAAGCCCCGGTCGCATCAATTCCTTCGCAAGCGCAATAATTGTCAGAACAATTACGCCAATAACGATATATCCTTCGAGGGTCATCAAAACAATAATGGATTTTTAAGGCTGTTCATCAAATGCGGCATTTAGTCATTCCAAAACTAAATATAAAATTGAATTCCTTCAAACTAATGAAATCAAAAATAGAATTGAGAATAAAATAAATTGAATGTTGAATTCGGGTAAAAATAAAAAAGCTGTTCGAAAATAGAATGTCAATCTTCTGTTTTACTGAACAGCTTTATAGTGGTACTTTATTTTTTAATAAATAATTTAGATATCTCTTCAGCCTCTGTAGTTAGTTTTACAATGTATATTCCTGGTTTAAGATGCTGAATATTTATTGAAATTGATGATGGATCAGAATCGGAGATTATAAGACTGGAAACAGAAATACCTTGGATATTCAGTATTTTAATTTTTTTAATAGAATTTTCACGGTTCAATACTTTCACCAAAATTTTTTCATTTGCCGGATTTGGGTAGATTGTATATTTTTCCTGCTGATTTATAAAGAAATCAGCAAAAACAGTATTTGTAGCAGCAATTGTTGAGTCGGATCCAAATGTAAAATTTAATCCTGAGATTATTTCTGTTTCCCCAGAAAGGATTACAGCATGTTTGTTGGCAAGTACATAACCGGGTTTGTCGACAAGTATGTTATAGTTTCCTTCCACCATACTGTTTATTTCGTAGTAGCCAATGCTATCTGGTGATGTATATGCTGCAACCGAACTATCGACAGAATTTTCAATAATTACTGAAATATCATCAAAAAAGTTATCCTCATCTGCGTTTGCCGATTTTTCATCAGATTTTGTAAGGTATCCGGAAATTGTTTTATCACCTGCCATTGCAGACAATTCAATTCTTTCAATATTAACTTTTGATAATGTATCTCCAATTCCTATATCGAGAACAGAAGCACTTTCCCAGTAGGGTGTTTTAGTGAAGTAAGTTGGAATATTTTGATGATTGTTATTGCTCATTGGAATATAAACCACGCGGTAATCGCCAAACAAAACATCTCTGAAATAGTAAGAATTGTCTTCCTTTACCTGAGTAAGGTAGCGAATATTATCTCCGGAAATTTTTTCTTCCCTGATAAGCATACAATATCCCTCAACTGGCATACCACCGAGTGATATTATCATTCCTGAAACATAGCCGGAGGCATAAGGATTTTCAATCATTATTTGCCCACAGTCAAGTCCCCTGGTTGCGTTGTTATTTTTGTTTGCATCTTCAGTATCAATAAATGCACCTATAAAATACGGGCCCGAACTTAATGCAAGTGGCACAACCGGCGTTTGTTCCGGCGATATAGAATAAGTTTTTAAAGGTGTCATATTCGCATTTAAAGAATAGGAACCGATTTTAATATCGAATGTATCTATTACATTGTCTGAAGATAAATAGATATCTGCTGAAAATTGCCCGTTAAAATCGGCTTTGGAGTAATTATGCACCCAAAATTTTAAGCCTTCAACAGGTTCAAGAGTAGTTGCATTTTTTGATGAAACTGAAACTTTAAGTGGGACAATATCAAACTGATCTGGTTTCGCTGCCTCCAATACAGATTGTATTGTAGCATATTTATTTTGATTCAACCTGAGTGCACCATTATATTTAGTTCCATCTCCCGTCGTGGCAAAGAAAGATAAAATTCCATGGATTATTCCACTTTCTTTATAATACGGAGCGCCGTTATTTATATCATAGAAAGGGGTAAATAGAAAATATTCTTCATTAAAAATATCTGGTGTAGCAGTGAACTTGTTTAATACATAGCTTTCTTCGTTCTGATTCATTTCTGAAATGTTCAAAGTATTATCAATATAATGATTGTCTTCCGTGTGATAACCGTAACCCATGTATCCTTTTATAGCTCCAAATGGTCTATCCACTTCAATAAGAGCAAGGTTGTTGAAGTAATCTTGCGTGTCTTTTGTGAAAAAATAAATATCGGTGGCGAAAGCCATATGATAATCATCGTTATCATTTAAAAAATCCAATGATCTAAAAACAATTTCTTCAGGTGCTTCTTCCGCAGACAAATATTCGTGAGCAGATGTTAATATGAATTTAGGATCGATTAGTGTACCACTGATCCAGTTATCATTTAATCTATTGTATGCATAATAGATTGTCCTCTCCGGATAGCCTGAATTTTGATTGATTACACCAGCAGGCTCAAGGCTTTTTAGCTGTTCATCTTGCAATAATAATTCCTCTATTCCACCATCAAAACCTTCGGTTGAGGCTGAAATTGATTCGGAAAGATTACTAAGTTTTATTGTCGAAACATCTACTACGCCTGTGCGAAGGTTCACATGTTTGACATACATTTTGGTTTTTTCATTTGTTTGGACTGATTTCTCATTTGGCTGTGAGAAAGTAGAATATACCCACGCCAGACATACGAATAGCAAAGTAAAGATTTTCATGACAATGACGCTTTAAAATGTTAATTGATAATTGTTTACTTGCAAAAAAAAAGTTACGAATTTTTTATGAAAAAAAATATTTTTATAGTTGTATTTTTTCAAAAATGAAATAAAAATCAGACGGTTATAAAACTTATTTCAAGTTTTTCATTTTATTAAAAGGCGTTTGCTTGGAACAATTTCTGTATATATTGTTACAGGTTGAGAGGGCATAAAACTTACAAAAAACTAAACAAGATTTTTATGATTCATAATTACAATCAGACACCAATTGAAATTTATTTCTTTTCAAAAAATCAAAATTTTCCAGGTATGTGAACCAAAACCAGAAAATTCTAAAAAAATTACTAAAATAAATACATTAAGCCCTTAAAGTTTTAAAGAACGGCATAAAATCCCTGCGCTCTTGGCGCAGGGCTGAATTGCCATCCTGCGAAGCAGGATAAATGTTAATTTTACCGTATGGTGAAATTAACAGAAGATATTTGGT
>DATFJO010000655.1:0-14935 GCA_035269145.1 Tangfeifania sp.
ATGAATGTAACGTAGGTGGTTGAAAGCGGGAGTTTTAGTGATGTGCCAATGGCAATCAGGATGCTTGCTACAACGAGGTTTACAGATGCCCTCAGTTTGTCAAATGCCGGTCCGTCGCCACCGGCAGAATCGTAGGCTACCGGTTTAAACCGGGTTTGAATCGATCGTGTCAGGGGGCTGGGAATAAACCGGCTCAACGACCGGTTGAATTTTGTTGTGCCCCTTACAATTACCCTTGCTGCCAGCGACGAGCTGAACCTTTCTGAACCTTCGCTCTGCCTCGATAAATCAACCGAAGTGGAAACAACCGACTGCGCTTTTCTCGATAAAATAAGCGTTACAATCATTATCAGGCCGGCAATGGCCAGCATAAATGTGGGTGTTCCTACTTTGCCGGCAAGCATTTCCATCGTGAATTCATCGGGCGACGCTGCGCCCCCGGCTACCCAGGCCTTAAAAGAATTAAACCCGGCCAGCGGAACTCCGATAAAGTTTACAAGGTCGTTTCCGGCAAAAGCCATGGCCAGCGCAAATGTACCTACAAGAACAATCAGTTTTAATATCTTAATGTTGAATATCCAGCGCAGTAACTGCAAAATAAGTACCCAAAAAGCAAAGCTGTAAAGCAACAGCATTCCGGTATGATGTACCACCCAGTCTCCAATTTTTTCGCCGGCAATCATTGTTTCAGCAAATGCAGAACCTTTAATTCCTTTAATAAGAATAAAATAAACAATTGCAGTAATTGCCAGGCCGCCGAAAATGGAACCAAAATATTTCATTTGTTTCCGGTAGTTAAATGTGAAAATCAGGCGGGTAATATACTGAATGAGCGCTCCCACTGTAAACGCAATAAACACCGATAGTAAAATTCCGGTGATGATGGCCAGGGCTTTTTCGGAATTGATGTATTCTGAAAGTTCGAGAATGGAACCGCCCATGCTTTTAATTTTCACCACTGAAACAGCCACTGCCGAACCCAGCAATTCAAAAACAATGGAAACCGTAGTAGAAGTAGGCATTCCGAATGTGTTGAACATGTCGAGCATAATTACATCGGTAATCATAACTGCCAGGAAAATGACCATGATTTCGGAAAAAACAAACATGTCGGGATGAAATATTCCCTTCCGGGCTACTTCCATCATGCCACTCGAAAAGGTGGAACCAATCAGCACACCGATGCCTGCCATGAGAAATACAAGCCATTTCGGGGCTGCTTTCGATCCGAAAGCAGAATTCAAAAAATTAACGGCATCGTTACTAACTCCAACAACCAGATCTGAAATTGCTAGTGCGAAGAGGATCACCACAATGATAAGGTAAAAATTTTCCATTATCTAATTTTTATCGGCAATAATTATGATGCGAATTAAACCTTTAAAGTCCACTAAAATATTAAAAAATCATTAACTAACCATGAAATTAGTGTTAATGAGCGGCAACCATTTTTTTTATATTTTTGAAGCCGTAAAAACGTTGAAAATCAATCGTATTTTTTCAGTAATTGCTTTCGGTCGGGTAAAATTCAAAAGGGAGAAAAATATGAGAACATATTCTTCGCGACAATTAACTACTTACCTTTCACTTGGGTTAACTTTAATGGCAGCCCTTTTTCTGTTAATTAGCTGGTGGCTGAATGCAGGGATATTAATAAACATTGGGCTGGTAATTCTATTTTTTATCGTCTCGTTTTTCTCCATTCTTTTTGCAATTAATAAATACATTCTCGATAAAATAAGGCCGGTTTACAAAACAATTAAAGATTTACCGCTCAGCGGGAAAAAGATGGATGAAAAATCGGCTGATTCAACCAACCTGCTGGCCAATGTACGTTTTGAGGTTGAAGAGTGGGCCAAAACTCAGATGAAAGAAATTGAGCGGCTGAAAGAGCTGGAACGCTACAGAAAAGAGTTTGTGGGCAATGTTTCACACGAATTGAAGACCCCGATATTTAACATCCAGGGCTACATTCTCACCCTTCTCGAAGGTGGGATTGATGACGAAAAAATAAACATGCTTTATTTGAATCGTACAGAAAAAAGTATCGACCGGATGATTTCCATTGTAGAAGATCTTGAATCGATCACCAAACTTGAATCGGGTGAGATGAAACTTAAAATGGTTAGTTTCGATATTGTTAAAACAGTGCAGGAAGTGCTGGAAATGGAACAGTGGCAGGCCGATGAACGTCAGATTTCGCTGGAGATTATAAACAAACCGCCTAAACCCATTTATGTAAAAGCCGACCGTAACCGAATTCTGGAAGTACTAACCAATTTGGTTGTAAACGGCATTAAGTATGGAAGAAAAGAAGGTTTTGTGCATGTTTCCTTTCACGATTTGGATGAAAATATTATGGTGGAAGTAACCGATAACGGAATCGGAATTGAGAAGAAAAACCTGCCACGTATTTTCGAACGGTTTTACCGTGTAGATAAATCCCGCTCACGGGAGCAGGGCGGAACTGGTCTCGGTCTTTCCATCGTAAAGCACATTATCGAGGCACATAATCAATCGATTAATGTGCGTAGCGTTATCGATCAGGGTACAACATTTAATTTTACGCTTGAAAAAGCCAAATAATAAAGATAACTTTGTTTATTGTAAGTTTAAAGATTTGTTAATGTAACCGAAAAAAGTAACATTTACAGATTATAACAATTAATCTCATGACTGAAAATAATTTCAAAATCCTGTTGGTTGACGATGAAGTGGATATCCTGGAATTCATTAGCTACAACCTCGAAAAAGAAGGCTATAAAGTATTTACGGCACAAAATGGTGCCGATGCTATTAAACTGGCCGAAAAAAAACAACCCCACCTAATCATTCTGGATGTGATGATGCCTGAAATGGATGGAATTGCAGCTTGCGAAGAAATCAGGAAGATACCTACACTCACCAATACGATTATTGCATTTTTAACTGCACGAGGCGAAGATTACTCGCAGATTGCCGGATTTGAAGCCGGTGCCGACGATTACATCACAAAACCCGTGCGCCCTAAAGTATTGGTGAGCCGTGTAAAAGCACTGCTGAAACGTACCGGGGAAACAACCGGGCCGGTTACCTATGCCGCGGATTCGAATACAATGACCATCGGAAATCTTGTAATCGACAAAGAAAGGTACCTGATTCGGATTGACGATGAAGAGATGATTCTGCCACGAAAAGAATTCGAACTGCTTTCGCTGCTGGTTTCAAAACCCGGAAAAGTGTTTACCCGCGAAGAAATTTATTCTTCTGTTTGGGGCGAAAATGTTGTGGTAGGCGATCGCACCATCGATGTGCATATCCGCAAGTTGCGTGAGAAAATCGGAAATCAGCACATTAAAACCCTAAAGGGAATTGGATACAAATTCGTGGAATAGTTCAGACGAAATAAATAACGAGATATACAATTATCAACCCAAGAAAGTAGCCTGCAACAACTTGTGCCAGGCTGTTTTTTTGCACTATCAACCGCGAAGTACCTGTTAAGCCGGCCGCCAAAACAAGTACCAAAACAGAAAAAACCGGGTTGATACCGGTTCGGAAAGCCAGCGCCAGCACTGCACCCGTAATTCCTCCGAGTGCTGCCATGTGGCTGCTTATTTTCCATTTAAAAGAAATCAGAAGCAAGGCGATTATCACCAATACCGAGGCAATCATTACAAGTTTAAAAACCGGATAGGCTTTTATGCGATCCAGCAAAACAAAACCGAGGTAATAAAAGGCTGAAGTAAACAGCAGCACCATCAGCCTGTCGCTGACTTTACTCAGCGAAATATCGAATTTTGGCTTTAGCGCCAGCAGCGCTACTGAAAGTAAGGGCAAAATGCCGGTGGTAAACAATACAACCATTAGAACATACCTTTTGGCTTCCCATGAAAGGTAGGAAAAGTAAAAACCCGAGTTGAACATGAGCAAAAAACCCAGTGTAGGAAGAAGCACCGGGTGAAATAAAACAGATATTATCTGAGCTGTTTTTTTTAGCATTTTATAGTTTCTTCCGCAGGCGGGCTACCGGAATGTCGAGCTGTTCGCGGTATTTTGCCACTGTTCTGCGGGCAATGTTGTACGATTTGTCCTTTAAAATCTGCGTGAGTTTTTCATCGGTAAGTGGTTTGTGCTTGTCTTCGTTTTCGATGCACTCCCGGAGAATTTTCTTTATTTCACGTGTCGAAACTTCCTCGCCGTCATCTTTTTGCAACCCTTCCGAAAAGAAATATTTCAACGCGAAAATCCCAAAATGCGTTTGAATGTATTTACTGTTCGATACCCTTGAAATGGTAGAAATGTCCAATCCCGTTCGCTCGGCAATGTCTTTCAGAATCATTGGGCGGAGTTTGGCTTCATCGCCTTCTTTAAAATATTCTTTCTGAAAATCGATAATTTCCGACATGGTGAGCAGAAGCGTATGGTTTCTTTGCCTGATGGCGTCCATAAACCATTTGGCAGAATCCACTTTTTGCTTCACAAATACCATGGCATCTTTCTGGTTTTTATTTTTTTGCTTGTTTTGTTCAACCAGTCCGCGCAGCATTTCAAGGTACGTATCGTTTATTTTTAAATCGGGCACATTTTGCTGATTGAGTGAAAGTACCAATTCTCCGTCGACGTTTTCCAGCATGAAATCAGGAATAATGTGCTGGTTTGCTTTATTGTGCGGGTTGCTGTATGAACTGCCGGGTTTTGGGTTCAGTTTTAATACCTGTTCAATTCCGTATTTTAGCTCATCATCTGATAGGTTGAGTTTTTTCTTGATTTTTTCATAGTGTTTTCGTGTAAACTCGTCGAAATAATCTTTAATAATGGAACGGGCCAGTTCATGACTGCCGTTTTTTTTGCGATCCAACTGAAGCAGCAGGCATTCCCTCAGGTTGCGGGCGCCGATTCCCGGTGGATCCAAACGTTGGATGACCTTCAGTATTTCCTCCAGCTTTTCCTCGGGCACTTCCATGTTCAGGTTAAATGCGAGGTCGTCGCTTATCGACATTAAATCGCGCCGCAGGTACCCGTCATCATCAATGTTTCCGATAATGTATTCTGCCAATTGCCCGTCGCTTTCCGAAAGACTTATCATACTTAGCTGGTCGCGCAGGTTTTCGTGAAAAGTAACACCCACCGAAAAAGGTATTTCTACATATTTATCGTCTTTCGAGTAGTTGTTGGCAGAAGTTTTATAGGAAGGAATATCGTCGTCTTCTTCGTTCAGGTAATCGTCGTATGAGAATTCATCTTCGTCGCTGCTTTGTTCCGTGTCGGTTTCGCTGTTATCTTCGTCGCTTTCGGGAGTGTCCGATTCAAGTTCGAGTACAGGGTTTTCTTCCAGTTCTTTTTTTATGCGCTGCTCGAGTTGGAGCGTAGGAATCTCCAGAAGTTTTATCACCTGAATTTGTTGCGGTGAAAGCTTCTGTAACAACTTTTGCTGTAACGAAAGTTTTTGCTCCATACCTCTTTTTTCTTAGCACCGTAAATTTACTATTTTTTCGATGTACTTCAAGCATGCTGATCAGAATTCTGCACTTTTTGGTGTCCTTGGAAAAGCAATAACGTCGCGGATGTTTCCCATGCCGGTAATAAACTGTACAAAACGTTCAAAACCTAAACCAAATCCGCTGTGAACAACGCTTCCGTACCTTCGTGTATCTAAATACCACCACATTTCGGCAGCCGGAATGTTCATTTCTTCCATCCGTTTTTCCAGTTTTTCCAGTTCTTCCTCACGCTGCGAGCCCCCGATAATTTCTCCAATTTGCGGAAACAGCACGTCCATGGCGCGAACTGTTTTGTCATCATCGTTTTGCTTCATGTAAAATGCCTTTATATCTTTCGGATAATCCGTCAGAATAACCGGGCATTTGAAATGTTTTTCAACCAGGTAGCGTTCATGTTCGCTTTGCAAATCAATTCCCCAATCAACCGGGAACTGGAATTTATTTTTCTTGTAAGGTTTTGAGTTTTTCAGAATATCGATGGCTTCGGTATAAGTTATCCTTATAAAATCACTGTTCAGCACAAATTCCAGCTTTTCAACCAAATCCATTGAGCGCTGCTCTTTGGGCTTGTTTTTTTCTTCCTGGGCCAGTCTGTTTGCAAGAAATTGCAAGTCGTCGTGGCAGTTTTCAAGTGCATAAGCAATGAGGTATTTCAGAAATTCTTCTGCCAGATCCATGTTGTCTTTCAGATCGTAAAAAGCCATTTCAGGTTCAATCATCCAGAATTCGGCCAGATGGCGTGTGGTGTTTGAATTTTCTGCCCTGAAGGTGGGGCCAAAAGTATAAATTTCGCCAAGTGCCAGAGCTCCCAGTTCTCCTTCAAGCTGACCCGAAACTGTAAGGTTTGTGGGCCTTCCGAAAAAATCTTTGGTGTAATCAATTTTGCCTTCTTCTGTGAGATGCGGTTTTAGCGGGTCAAACGTTGAAACCCGAAACATCTGGCCTGCCCCTTCGGCATCGCTTGCTGTAATAATGGGTGTGTGCAGGTAGTAAAATCCTTTTTCGTTAAAATATTTGTGAATGGCAAAAGCCATGGCATGGCGCAACCGGAAAACTGCCCCGAAAGTATTGGTGCGGAAACGCAGGTGTGCATTTTCGCGCAGAAATTCAAGGGTATGTTTTTTAGGTTGAATCGGATATTTTTCGGGATCGGCCTTTCCGAGCAATTCAATTTTTCCGGCTATCAGTTCCACATTCTGTCCGCTTCCCTGCGATTCGGTTAGCAATCCTTCAACAGCAACAGCGGCACCGGTGTTTATTTCGCGCAAGAGCTGATCGTCAAATTTTTCTGTGTCGGCAACAACCTGGAGGTTGTGTATTGTTGAACCGTCATTTACGGCGATAAAATTTACATTTTTACTTCCACGCCTTGTTCTCACCCATGCTTTCACCAATGTTTTTTCGCCGGTTTTACCGTTTAAAAGAATATCTTTTACTTTTAATCTTTTCATGGTTCAACTGCTTTTATAATTGCTTTAATGATATTTGTATAAAGCTTACAAAAGTAAATTTTTATGGTAATAAATGGAAGCCGAGTGCTGCTATTTTCGGAGATTTGAAGAATTAATAAAACAAAAAAACTATTCGCCAACCGGCGAATAGTTTTTTACCAATTTGATTGATTATTTTTTTGATTTTAATTTCAGTTCACCTGAAATTTAATCATTCTATAGCGTTTATCTGTCCTGCGACCCCGGAACAGGTACTTCAGCATTTTCGATATAACCAATGTCACCCATAATATATGTATCCGGTCCGAGTTTCAGATCGGAGTTCATCATTTCTTCGAAAGTAACTTCTTTACCTGTGTAAGCCGATACCCTTCCCATAATGGCAACCATGGTTGAAATTGCTGTTGTTTCCGCTTCGTTAATCGGAATGTTTTCGCGGATGCAGGTAACCAGGTCGATGTGTTCCTGAACGTACGGGCTTGTTTCGTGATCTTCGAAAGTTGAAATGTCATTTCCCTGTGCATCGAAAATACGGGCGGTTCCTCCCTGCGAAGAAGTAGCCATTGCTTTAGTTCCGTGGAAAAGTTCGTATACACCATTTGTGCATCCGTTAATCTGGCGGCATGTGCTGAGCACTTTTCTTCCGTCGTCGAGCACAAGGTCCACGGCAAAGTTGTCGTATTGGTCGCCGGTAACCCTGCGTTGTCTTGAACCAAAACCAAGGGCTTTAATCGGGTGTTTGCCCATGTACCAGTAAGCTACATCAATGTTGTGAACATGCTGTTCAACAATATGGTCGCCCGAGAGCCAGCACCAGTTTACCCAGTCGCGAATCATCCATTCCATTTCGCTCCAGTCGGGTTGGTTGGTACGGTACCAAAGTTGTCCGCCGTTCCAGTATACATCGGCTGAAACAATTTCACCAATGGCATTATTGTTTACCTCATTTAAAAGATTGATGTATTTGTGCTGGTGGCGGCGTTGTGTTCCGGTAACTACTTTAAGCCCCAGCGAATCAGCCATTTTTGAGGCTGCGATTACCTGGCGGATACCAACAGGATCTGATGCTACAGGTTTTTCCATAAACACATGTTTACGGGCCTTTACAGCAGCTTCAAATTGTTCAGGACGGAATTTCGGAGGTGTGGCAAGAATGATTACATCAACACCCGCATCAATTACTTTTTGATAGGCATCAAAACCTACAAAACAATTTTCATCGGCAACTTCAACTCCTTTTTGTTCGTTCAGCTTGTGTTGCAAATCATCCACACGGTCCTGAAAAACATCGCCCAAAGCAACAACGGTTAAGTTGGGCCCTGCATCGATGAAGTTCATGGCTGCACCCGAACCACGTCCACCGCATCCGATTATACCGGCTTTCAGTTCCTGTCCGTCAGGAGCGGTATCTCTCAGTGGCGGATTGTTTAACTCCCGTTTTTCATAGTCATAATTCCCGGCTGCACCTGAGGAAGATCCTCCTGTAGAGCAAGATGACAAAGTTCCTACACCCATAGCTCCGGCAGCGCCTACGGCTGCTGCTCCGGCTAAAAATTTTCGTCTTGAAAAGTTATTTTCACTCATATCAATATGTTTTAGTTGAATTTAGGATTTTAAAAATAGTTATTTTTTTCCGGTTTTTTCATCAAATTCACAAACAACTCTAAAACTAATGTTATTGGCATCGGACAGCCACCACATACTTTTGGGCATCTGCGGATCGGTTTTTAGCCATTCCTCGGTCCTGGTGTAATCACGTTCAGCGCTTCTTACCTCTCCTGCCGGGCTTTTGAACGATCCGCCCCTGACAACATGTTCCTCGCCGGTAGCCGGTCCCTTCGGATTGGTTGCTCCGTCGGGTAACTGCTCGTATGCATCTTCGGCATACCAGTCTGAACAATATTCAAGTGCATTCCCGAGCATGTTTTTCAATCCGTACGGGTTGGGTTCCACTACATCGGGTTCCTGGGTTTTGGCTTCACTGTTGGCCTGGTAAACCACATAATTATCGATAACATCACTTGTGCCTCCAAACAGACTTCCCAGGAATCCTTTTTCAGTAAAATCTTTTGGTCTTCCTTCGAAGAAATAAGGCGTCTGTGTTCCGCCGCGTGCAGCAAATTCCCATTCAGCTTCGGTGGGCAGACGGTATGTTTTTCCGGTTACCTGTGAGAGCCATTTGCAATATGTTTCGGCTGCATGATACGACATGGTAATTGCCGGGCGGTCGCCCAGTCCCCAGTTTTGGTCGGGTTGACCATACGGCGGGGTTGGGCCTGAAATAGCATCTACGCCATCCTCTGTGCGTGAGCCTTCAGTATCGGTCGATCTTCCTTCGGCAGCAGTGGCACTGTAAAAGGCCAGAAATTCATCCCAGGTAACTTCAATTTCAGCCATAAAAAACGGACTGACCTGAACCTGTTTCTGCGGTCCTTCATCAGGGTCGCGGAACTGTTCGTCTTCGGGGCTGCCTATGGCAAATGTGCCACCCGGAATGGCTTTCATGTTAAATGAAATTGTTGTATTCGGAACGGTTTCGGTATAATCTTCATGAGTAATTACTTCTGCCGGCTCGGTAAACACATCTTCCGGGGCGCCTCCGGTACTGCCGAATTCTACATTAACAGCGTGCAGTGCATTCGGGTCATAATGTCCAACATGCAGGTGACAGTTAATGCAGCGTAATTCTTCTTCGTTTTGTGTATAATACAGGTGGGCATCCTGGCCCTCTTTTGTTAAAGTAAGCGGAAAAAGGTTTTCGTGGCAACCAACGCACGACGCCTTAAATACGTGTTTTTTCGCATATTCGAGTGTCGATTTTTGTTCCCAGTTGTAATCCGCGCTGTCTTTAAACACAAGACCGTAAATATCGCGGGCGGCAGCTTCTATTTTCTCAGGCAGATAGCCCTCGCCCTTGGGCGGCAAATGGCATTCCACACATCCGATACGCACTCCCGATTCTGTATCATAATGATCGGATAACTTCCACGAATCGAAAACATGCGGGTGAACGTGGCACATTGCACATGATTCATTTGTAGAAGTATATTCCAGTGCTTTATTGGTGTAAATAGTAAATAAGAGTCCTATGGCAAATCCAATAATCAGGACTAAAAGCAATCTCTTCCGTAAAAAGTTTCCTATTTTCTTTCGCATTTCTAATGGTTTCGAAAATCCAGACAGATTCTCATCAAAAATCCCAAAAATAAATAATTTCCCGATGGTACAAGTTCATAATTTATTTTATCGGCTTATTTAGAACCAATCAAATTTTATGGTTGTTCTGTTCTGAATATGCCTCTGTACTTACAAAAGACGTTGTTTTCCGCAAAATTACCTACAAATTATTTTAAACTTTTTGCTGCTGTACAGCATACAGTTTTTTAATATTTTTATTTTTTACCCGGTTTTTGCTCTACGCTTTCCGAATAAAAATGTCTCACGGTTCGGAATTGAGAAAAATTAGAAGAGAGGAAAATTGCACAAAGAAAAAGGGTTGCCTTTAGAAAAAGACAACCCGGGAACAATCTCAAAAGGGAAAAGAGAAGTAGAAATAAGATGAGATTCGGAAAAATTCAGTCAAATCGGGAACTGTGATATTTTGTTACACTGCAAATAACCGCGTTTTTTATTTCATAGCATTTAATAAACAGTTAAGCATTGATTAAAATGAAGAAAGGCGAATCTGACAGACTTGTTTGAAAACCAGTCAATTATTTGTAACTTGTACAGCATGAAAGAGATGCGCCGCATAATGGATGATTTGCTCGGGTTGTTTTATCCTGAGCTTTGTGTTACCTGTGGCGAACGACTCATTTCGCAGGAGAAATATATTTGCATGAAATGCTGGTTCGATCTACCTGTGAATAATTTTCATTTGGAACCTGATAATAAAGTGGCCCGGCTTTTTTGGGGAAGAGTGCAAATTGAAAATGCCGCCTCGTTTTTTAATTACCGCAAAGGAAGCAGGTACCAAAAGCTTATTCATTTTATAAAATATAAAGGTTTGAAAGAGCTGGGTTACGAAACAGGCCTGAAATATGGAAGTGTTTTGGCTGATTCGGAAGCGTTTCGAAAAGTTGATGTAATTGTGCCCGTGCCGTTGCATCCGCGAAAGCAACGAAAAAGAGGCTACAACCAAAGCGAATGGATTACACGCGGGCTGGCTGAATCAATGGAGAAACCTCTTTCTGCCGGCAACCTGTACCGAAAAATGCACACATCGACCCAAACCCGGAAAAACCGGTTTGAAAGATGGCAAAATGTAGAAGGAATTTTTGGCGTTAAAAACTCCGGGGAGTTTTTTGGGAAACATATTTTACTGGTGGACGATGTAATAACAACCGGTTCAACTCTTGAGGCTTCTGCTTTTCAGTTGCTAAAAATTAACGATACGCGCGTTAGTATTGCCACACTTGGGTTTGCCGATTATTAAATTCACGCTTTTCGGACAAATTTATTTTCCTCAACTTCTTTCTGTCGTTTTTGTTTTTAAATGCAACTTAAAAATTTACGATGGAACTTTTAATTACTGAATACAAAGCTGGCGAGCGCCCCCATGTTGAGCGGCCTTCGGTTGAAGTGTACAGGATTTTGGGTGAAGAAGGAATTCGCAGTTTGGTAAATGATCATTATGAATTACTGAAAATGAGTGCGGTAAAAGATTTGTTTCCCCAAGACGAACAGGGTTTGGAAAAGGCCAAAAAACATGCAGCCGATTTTTTTGTGCAAATTTGCGGAGGGCCCATGTATTTTAACAAGAACCGGGGCCGCCCCATGATGTACAAACGCCATTTGCCCCATAAAATCACACCCGAAGCCAGAAAAGTATGGCTCGAATGTTATCGTGAAGTACTTCTGAAACGTGATCTTCCGGAGGAAGTGATGCTTTCGTTCTGGAGGTATCTCGATATTTTTTCTATATGGATGGTGAATTCCTGAAAATATTTTTACCGGCCTAAATAATAATACCCGGCCAGCGAAATCACATTGTTAAACTGGTTGTTATGCCAGTAGTAGTTGGTCGGATTTTCACCCGATTGTTCCCGTATTGGAAGCACAGATAATGCAAAACGCAAATCGAGTTTTACCTGGTCGAGCATATCAAACTGGAACCCAAAAAATGGTTGAAGATCAAAATTATTAAATGCATTTTGGTCTTCCCGCGGTATTTCTCCGTAATTGTCTATCTCTTTTGCATGCATGAGATATCCCGCGGATACACCTGCAATTACCGATGAGCGGTCACTTGTTCGGAATCCTGCATAAAACGGCACATCCACATAGCCAAGGCGCATGACATATTTTTGAGGATCGGGATTTTTCTCGTCAATTTTTTTTCGTGCCCCTTTTTGTGAATATTTAATTTCCATGCCGCCGAATATTGCCGGTGCAAAATCGGTTTGTACAAAAAATCCTGCCAGGATTCCCGGCTTATGGTACCCATTTACGTTCACACCGTTTATCAATGTTCCCTCTACCTGCGAAGCGTTAAAACCGGCAAGCATTCCACCCTGAAACCTTTGCGCTGAAGCCATCTGCACCAGTGTCAAAAATAGAATCGGGACAATAATTTTTTTAATCATTTTACCGTAGTTTTTCAAGTTTGGATTTTAAAACCTGCACACCGGTGCCGGCTTTTTCCTGAATGTAAGTTACATTTTTTAGATACATCTCCGGACTGTGCGGATCAACAACAAATATCGGAATATTTGGTTTTGTATGGTTCACCAGCCCTGCCGCCGGATAAACAACCAGCGATGTTCCCACGACCACTAAAATGTCGGCATTCTCCACAATCGGGATTGCCCGTTGCAACTCGTCGACTGATTCGCCAAACCAAACAATGTGTGGCCGCAACTGGCTGCCTTTTTCGCAGCAGTCACCGAGTTTAAGTTCCCAGTTTTTCAGGGTGTAAATTAATTTTGGATCGGCAGTACTTCTTGCTTTCCGAAGTTCGCCGTGGAGGTGAATCACCCGCGAACTGCCTGCCTGCTCGTGCAAATCATCCACGTTTTGGGTAATTACATCTACATCAAACCAATCTTCAAGTTCAGCAATACCACTGTGACCGGCATTGGGTTTTGCCTCCCATAATTGTTTGCGCCGCTCATTGTAAAAACGCATTACCAGTTCGGGGTCGCGTTTCCACGCCTCGGGGCTTGCTACTTCGGTCACGTCGTACTGTTCCCACAAACCGCCCATGTCGCGGAAGGTTTTTAATCCGCTCTCCTGGCTGATGCCCGATCCGGAAAGTATGACCAGTTTCTTCTTCATTGTAAAGTTGATTCCGGTTTAAAGATAAATGAAAATATGAGAAATAAATACTCCATCCAAATTTCCTACATTTGCATCAATGATTGATCATGCTACCATAGAACGTATTTTGGACGCGGCGGACATTTCCGACGTGGTTTCGGAATTTGTAACACTTCGAAAAAGAGGTGTTAACCAGCTCGGCCTGTGTCCGTTTCATAACGAAAAAACACCGTCGTTTACGGTTTCGCCTGCCAAGGGAATTTTTAAATGTTTTGGTTGCGGAAAAGGCGGAAATGCCGTCAATTTTATCATGGAGCATGAAAACCTCAACTACCCGGAAGCCCTGAAGTGGCTGGCCAAAAAATACAACATCGAGGTAAAAGAAGAAGAGGAAACCGAAGAGCAAAAGCAATTGAAAGACGAGCGGGAAAGTCTGATGATTGTTTCCGGGTTTGCACAAAAATATTTCACCCGCTATTTATGGGAAGAAAATGAAGGACGCACAATCGGGTTGAGCTATTTCCGCGAGCGCGGTTTTCGTGACGATATTCTGAAAAAGTTTGAAGTGGGTTACAGTCCCGATGGAAAAACTCCATTTACCGATGCCGCCCAAAAGCAGGGATACAAAATGAAATTCCTCGAAAAAACGGGGCTCACCATTGTTCGCGACGACTGGAAACGCGACCGGTTTGCCGGGCGGGTGATGTTTCCCATTCATAACCTTGCCGGAAGGGTAATTGGTTTTGGAGGCCGTATATTGAAGGACGATCCTAAAGCTGCCAAGTACCTCAATTCACCGGAATCAGAGATTTACCACAAAAGCAAGGCGCTTTACGGCATTTACCAGGCCAGGCGCGAAATGGCCCGCGCCGATAAATGCTACCTTGTGGAAGGTTACACCGATGTACTTTCCATGTACCAGGCCGGGATAACCAACGTGGTGGCCTCATCGGGAACCGCGCTGACTTCGGAACAAATCCGGTTAATTAAGCGGTTCACTAACAACATCACCATTATTTACGATGGCGATGAGGCTGGAATTAAAGCATCCATGCGTGGAATTGACCTTGTGCTGGAAGAGGGAATGAATGTAAAAGTGCTGCTGCTGCCCGATGGCGAAGACCCCGATTCGTATGCAAAACAAAAGGGAGCCAGCGGCTTTCAGGAATACATAAAGGAAAACGAAACCGATTTTATTCAGTTTAAAACCCGGTTGCTGCTGAAAACCACAGATAATGACCCGGTGGCAAAAGCGCGACTGATTTCGGATGTAATCCGCTCGGTGGCTGTAATTCCGGATACGATTACCCGTTCGGTTTATATAAAAGAGTGCAGCAAACTGCTCGGTGTAAATGAAGAAACTTTGTATACCGAAGTTAGGAAACAAAAGCGGAAACAGAACGAAGATCTTCGGAAAAAAGACAGACGGGAGCAGGCACAGCAAGAACGGCAAAAGTCGCAGCCACAAACTTCTGCGCCGGAAATCAAACCATCCGATTTTCTGATTGAAGAATTGGAGTTTCTGCGGTTCCTGCTGAAACACTGCAATACCGTTTTGTTCGAAGAAGAGGATTCGGAAAATCCGAATGAATCACACGAGATAAAAGTGTCGGAATTTATGGTTCAGGAGCTTGAGAATGACGACCTGCTTCCGGAGAATAAACTTTTCAGACAAATTTTTTTCGATGTAAAGGAGAACCTCGGAAACGGAAGTTTCGATCCATGGAAACATTTTATTTACCA
>DATFJO010000656.1:0-2809 GCA_035269145.1 Tangfeifania sp.
CGTATCAAAAATACTTGGACATACATCGCTAAAAACGACACAGATTTATGCTAAAATTCTGGACCATAGAATTTCCGAAGATATGTCGGTTTTACAAAAAAAACTTAATCCTACCAAAAAAAAGAAAAGTAAATCTTTTAAGATGAGGTAGGTAGATGCAAACAGACCTTATATATAGTACTTTTAAAGACCACCAAAAAACCCTGCTTTGCAGGGCTTGATTAAAGTTGAAAAACCAATTGTTGCTGAGCCGGTTTCTCATAATTTTGATGTTTATTTATTTCAGGGAATTTAAGATGAATGAAACTTTCATCTTCCCTGAGCTGCTTGATCCGCGGAATTCCTTTTATTGTCAGGACAATTCCCCAGGCACCATAGAATTCATTGGTGAGTGTATTCATCCACGCTACTTCACCGTACAGGCAGTTGAGATACAGGTTTATCACGGTCATTTTAGCACAGTTTTCATCCACATCGGCACCATAAAACAGTGCATTGCGGTTATATTTAGCTGCTGCCAGCAACATCCGCCCACTGCCGCAGGCCGGATCAAGGATATTGCTTCCCTGTTTTACGGAGCCAGTCATACAAGCCATTATATCGCAGACCGGCTGAGGGCTGAAAAACTGGCCGTTATGTCCATGACTAATATGTTCCTGGTAGAACGAACCGAGCACATCTATTAGTCCGGTTCCGTCGCCGGTCATTTCAATGACCAGTTTGGCCAGTGCCTCCGCAAACAGATTGGCTTCCTGTTTACTGTATTGCCGAATAACCGACAGGTATTTTTCTTCCTGTTCACCAAGCGAAAAAGCACAAACAACCAATGTCAGAAAATCAGAAAAAATGCGGTGCGGATTGTGCCGCACCATTAATTTTTTCAATACAGATTCAAAAGTTTCTTTTTTCATTTCAGGCAAGTATTTAGATTAATCCTTCATCGGCCATTGAGAGGTATGTATCAGCAGTAATAATAATGTGGTCCAGGACAGAAATATCCATAAAGCTACAGGCGGATTTTACTTTCCGTGTTATTTTCAAATCTGCATCACTGGCCTCAAGCGTCCCGGATGGGTGATTGTGGCCGAGCAAAATTTCTGAAGCGTTTGATTTGATTGCTGCCTGAAGGATAAGCTTTACATCAACTACAGTCCCGCTGATTCCACCAACTGATATCTGATAAAAACCCAGCACCCGGTTGCCCCGGTTCAGCAGCATTACATAGAAATATTCGCGGTGTTCAAAGTCCGGAAAGATTTGCCGGAAAAGTTCAGCACCATCTTTTGAGCAGGTAATCTTTGCCCGGTCTGATGGTTTTACGTTTGTTGAATAGCTGATTTTAACTTCAGCAACATTTGATAAAAACAGATTTTGATTCATTGAAATTTGCTCCTGCCCTGGAGACTTATTGTGGCTCACTGACGCTTCGGTCAGTATTTCATCTGGCACGCCGGTTAAATTTTGGCGTACCACCATTGAGCTGCCACGGATAAGGGCAAGGGCGGCCTTCGACTACCCGTCCGAACGGAGTTCGCTCCGGGCGGGCGCTCAGGATGACACAAAAGAAACGAAGGCGCTCGGTATTACCCTTGACCATTCCGTGGAGCGATGAATACCTTTGCCTGGGTTTAAGCGGGGAGAAGCAGAGAGAGCATCAGTGTGTTTTATTATAGTAATGAAATAACCCAAAAAGGTGGATAACCACTTTAAGAGTCAAATCCGCTGAGCAATTGCAGAAATATTGTCATTAATTAGGTTGATTATTTCAGAATGAAATTTGGTTGTTTTGTTGAATTTACCCTGGCATTGCACAACTTTCAGGGAATGAAGCGAGAATTCAACAGTTTCAACAGGATTGTTATCTATCAGTGCCTGCAAAAGCAAAGAATTCTGTTTTTTGAAATATTCATTTGAATAGAGGCAATGAGAATGAATTTCGCTGATTTCATAAAACTCAGAAACATGAGTTAATGGTTTGACTGTAATTTTCCCATTGGAAAAAATCAGGTCAAAGAATTTGGCTTTATTTTTTGCATATTCAGACTGAAAGGTCTCAAATTCTTCCTGCAATTCTCTTTTACGGTTTGCGGCATCTTTTTTCTTTTTTAGCCCGACATAGTAATCGTGCTCCTTTTGAAGATTTTCCGGACAAACATATTTGCCTGAATGCAAATCTTTCCCAAAGAAAGAAAGCAACTGCAAATAATCCATCCAGTCAGATGGTTTTTCAACGATGTAATTATTGCGAATAGCAATTTTTATACTTGGCCAGTACTGGTTAATATTTACAGAATTGTTGATCATGTAATTCAGCAGCGGAGTTTGATTTGTTTTTAGCAGTGTTTCAGCACGTGGGTTGGAAAGCAGGTGCGAAAACAAAATCTGACAAGGGATACCATAAAAGAAACCTTTAAAACCGTTACGCTTTAATACCGGTAGAATTTTCCTGTAAGGATAAATTTTCCAGGGAATGATAGTATTGCGTTCAATGGCTCTGTAAGAAACATTCCGAATTTCAAGGTCGGAATGAGTCACCCACCGGTCTAAATAAACGGACATATCATTGGTTTTTTTAGAAAGCGTAGTGATTACTCCATCCTTACGGACCCAATGTTGCATTACTTCGGAAATATAATGCTCCGGGGGTACATTATAAGTGTAAAATTTCTGAAGAAAAAACATTCTGACAACCTGAAAATCCTTTTTGGTGGTCAGAATTGCAAAATAAGTGGATTGAGTTCTGTTTCTTTCGTATTCCAGTATTTCACATTTTTTGCCACAATGAGGGCAATTTACATATTCATTGATT
>DATFJO010000657.1:0-3609 GCA_035269145.1 Tangfeifania sp.
CTGGCACTTATTCCAAAGAGAATTGAAATTGAAATCAGAATTGAAAAGATAAGTTGTTTTTGCATGGTTTTATTTTTAGAAAATTTCACTCCAAAATTAAAGCGTAAAAGATAATAAATTTGCAATAGACCGATATATAATATCGAAGAGTTTGATTAAAAAAAACCATCCCCTCAACAGGGGATGGTTCACAAAACTTAAAATCTATGGAAGTATTTTGATTTCTGGTAACTTCCAAACCATTATTTTTTTTTAAATCATTCCGCTACTTTTAAACACATCATCCGGCTTTGGTCGCGAATTAGCAATTTCCCATCGGCCAGCGCAATGGGCGCCCAGTTTTGCATTGAGCCTCCCACTCTTGCTTCAATTCCTTCGGCCTTATCTTGTGGTTCACCAAATATTTCAACTGAAGCCAATTGTTTGAAGCCGGTTGGATCGGGTTCAATGAGATAGAGTTTTTTTGCACCGTCGGTGGCAAAAATCAGCCCGTCTGCCAGTATCATACTTCCTTTATTGAAATCGGGATCGCGTTTTGTTTTCCACATAATTTCGCCGTTCATGGTCATGCAGGTTAATCCGTCACGCGTTCTGTTGGTGCCAAACTGCGCGTAGAAATATCCATCGTGCAACAGTGGTGGTTTGGTCTGGTCGCCAAACTCTTCGGTTCTGATAAGTTCTTTAGTCTGGTAGCTGCCATCGGCTTGTTTTTTTATTTCAATCATAACCGCGCCAAGTTCATATCCACCCACAACCATCACTTTATTAGCTCCTGCATCAACGGCGCTGGGCACCGAAATGTGACATTCCCAATTGTCGTACTCCCAAAGAATTTCCCCGGTTTGTGGTTCCAATCCGATAATTTTGCCCATAGTTTGCGGCAAATCGCTGCGACCAATCGGATTTGTAGATGAAATTACTACTGCAATATGATCTTCTCCGTCTATTTTTACAAGCGACGGACTGGCATACGATTCATTCCCCAGGTTGGAAGTTTTCCAGGCAATTTCGCCTGTGTTTTTGTTGTATGCAACTGCCCCGGCATCAGGAGCCTGTGAAAGTACAACAACTAAATCGTCGTAGATTAGCGGGCATTGGGTAATTGCCCATATCGGGAAATTCCCCCGGGCTCCAAATCCCCCTTCTGTGTTATTGGACGGAGTGTTTCCGGGATCGCCGCCAAAATCGGTCCAGATGTTTTTATTCCAAACCGGTTGGTGTGTGTTAATGTCAAAACAATACAAATCGCCAAAAACTCCGCACGAATAAACATGGTTTCCATCGATTGCAGGTACGCTTCGTGAACCGGGAAACATTACTGAACCCGGAGCCGCGTATTCAAATTTCCAGAGTTCTTTTCCGGTATCCAGGTCGAAGCAACGCATAATGTCGCTTTTTTCCTTTTCGCGGTCGAGCAGGTAAACTTTACCATCTTTTACAATGGGGCCTCCGTAGCCAATTCCAACCGGAACTGTCCATAAAACTTCAGGGCCTTCTTCAGGCCAGGTTCTCAGAATATTTTCCTGGGGTGATTTGCTGTTCCTGTCGGGACCAAGATATTGCGGCCAATCCTGGGAGTAAATGGCGGAAGCCAGCAGTGTGAAAACTGCAAATGAAAGAAGTGTTTTTTTCGGTTTCATAGTTGATTTTTTGGTTATTGAATTTTTTGACCAATTGGTTTTTCAATAGTTTAAAACCGGAATTTGATTCAATTCAATTGTCTGAATTCTTTTGGTGTCATTCCGACACGTTGTTTAAACAGGCGGGTGAAATGTTGGGGATATTTGAACCCCAGTTCGTAAGCAATTTCGTTAACACTTTTACCGGTATTGAATGTTTTGGTTTTTGCCAGATCTATTATTTTGTTCTGGATATATTCCTTTGCCGATTTCCCGGTTTCCTTCTTTATTAAATCGCCAAAATAGTTGGCTGAAAGATGCAGTTCATCAGCAAAAAAAGCAACTGACGGAAGTCCATACTTTTGCGGTTTGTCCGAAGAAAAATAGCCGTTTAGCTGTTCCTCAAATTTTTCCAGAATTCCCAGGTTCACATTGTCGCGGGTAATAAACTGGCGGTCGTAAAACCTGTCGCAGTAATTCAGAAACAACTCAATATTTGATGCGATGAGTTTTTTGCTGTGCTTGTCAACTCCCTGCTGCAATTCAAACTCGATTTTTGAAAAACTGTCAAGCACAATCTGTCTTTCACGTTCCGAAACGTGCAGCGCTTCATTAGTGTAGTAAGTGAAAAAATGGTAGTCGTTCATCAATCCGGCAAGCGGTGTTCCGTGAATCAGGTCGGGGTGAAACACCAGTGCATGGCCTTTGGGCTGATACACTTTTCCGTCGTTTTCAATTTCGAGGACTTGGCCGGGGGCCACAAAAACCAGTGTGCCTTCCTGGTAGTCGTAGTAATTGCGTCCGTATTTTAAATCGCCGCATTTTACATCTTTCAAAAAAATGCAATACATACCAAAATGAAGTTTCACCTTTTTTTCTCCGCCCCATGATCTTGGATTCGCTTTCGAAAAATTGATTACACTAACCAGCGGATGCAATGTTTCGTGATTATTCAGGGCATTGTATTCATTTACAGTATCGAATCGAAATAATTTTTCCATCTCATTCATATTTTTCAAAAACAAATTTAACCATTTCGATAAAGGAAATACTATACAGTGATCCAAATCAGTAAAAATGGTAGAAGATGCAGTAGTTTATATACAAATGCCTAACTTGTATGTTCTTACATTTGTAACTAATAAAAATGTCGTGCAATGAAAATTAAAAATTACTGTCGTAAATTCTTTGGGTTAAATAGTATTTGCAGATGTAGTTCAAAACATTCAAACCGAATGTTGGTTCTGCTGATTTCCCTTTCAGGGTTCCTGTTATCATGTTCCCTAAACCAGAGTAATCTATTGGTTTTAGAGGAGCAAGGCAGTTTTGCTGTTGGTGGCACTGTTATTTCCAATCCGGGAACTTTTGACCCATTTAATCAAACTACGGAAGGGCAAACTTATCATGGCGATCATGCTTATGTTTTTTACCAGGTGCCGGTAAAAGCACGGCGATACCCGTTGGTGATGTGGCATGGTTACGGACAATTTTCCAAAACCTGGGAAACAACACCCGACGGACGCGAAGGATTTCAGAACATCTTTTTGCGCCGGCGCTATCCGGTTTATGTGATTGACCAGCCACGAAGAGGCAATGCCGGGCGGAGCATGGTTGAAGGCACCATTACGCCAACTCCCGATGAGCAGGGTTGGTTCGGTACGTTTCGTCTCGGAATCTGGCCCGATTACTTCGAAGGAGTGCAGTTCGCAAAAGATGCGGAAACGCTTAATCAATATTTTCGACAGATGACACCCAACATCGGACCAATCGACGTGAATGTAAATGCTGAAGCTGTTTCTGCGCTGTTCCATAAGATTGGGCCGGGAGTTTTGGTTACGCATTCACATTCAGGAGGGATGGGCTGGCTTACTGCCAAAAATGCACAGGCCGTTTTAAACGAAGTACTCGAAAACCGTGAATAACATGAATTTAAATTGATACAACAATGAAAAATATTTTAATATCCACTCTGATTTTTATGACACTCCTG
>DATFJO010000658.1:0-9342 GCA_035269145.1 Tangfeifania sp.
ATAAAAATACCGGGTTGATGACGCGCATCGACCGGAAATACTGGTTTCCGCTATCCTTGCTTAGTGAAGTTCTAAGTGAGCTGCAATCAATTTGTGATATGCTTGAAGTAAACGGGAAACGAATTATCAATTACCAGACAACTTATTTCGATACGCCAGAAAACGATATGTACCTGCACCACCACAACGGACGGCTGGAAAGATACAAGGTGAGAAAAAGAAAATACGAAACTTCACCAAACGGCTTTTTCGAAATCAAGCGAAAAAACAATAAACGGGTAACCCGGAAAATACGCATTGAATCGGATTTTGACGACCATGGTATATTGCCCACGGAAAATGAATTTCTGAATTCCAAATCTCCCTACACAAAAGCTGAATTGCAACCAACTCTCTCAAATAGTTTTTACCGGATAACACTCATCAGTAAATGCCGGACAGACAGGTGCACTATCGATCTGCAAACACAATTCCGGAACGAAAACAATCGTTATCAACTGGACGATCTCGTCATTTTCGAACTAAAAAGAAGTTCGCAGCTTAACAGTTCGCCAATTGTGCCGGTAATGAAAAAACTGGGAATCCGTCAGCGCGGATTGTCGAAATACTGCACCGGTAGGGCGCTGCTCGATAATTCACTAAAAAAGAATGCATTTAAACCAAGGTTACGATACCTCGAAAAAATAACCAAAAACTAAAAAACCCGAGAAATGTCTGAATTGCTTACAATCACTACCAGTCAACTTGATTTTTTGGAAATGCTTTCCATCCGGTTTGCATTTAACCTGGCAGCCACATTTATAATCGTTGTTTTACTTTACGCCCGAATCAGCAAACGGAAAGAATTTTATTTCAGTTACTTTGCCATCAGTATCGCTGTGTTCCTGCTTGTTTTTTTACTCGAAAGTGTAAAAATTGAACTGGGATTTGCACTCGGGTTATTTGCCATTTTTGGCATTATCCGTTACCGCACCGATGCCATTCCCCCAAAAGAAATGACCTATCTTTTTATCATCATTGCAGTTTCGGTAATTAATGCACTTTCAAAAAATTACTTCGGGTACCTGGAACTCACTTTTGTAAACCTGCTGATGATTGGCGCATTATGGGCGCTCGAAAAAGTGTTGATGATGCGCCAGGAAAACTCGGTGTTGATTGTGTATGAAAACATCGAAAACCTGCACAAAGTAAAAGAGGAAGAGCTGCTGCTCGACCTCGAAAAAAGAACCGGTGTAAAAATAAAAAGATACCAGATTGACAAAATGGATTTTCTGCGCGACACTGCCTGGATAACCATATTTTTCGATAATAACGGCCAGTCAAAAAGAGAAATTATTTCATGAAACGAATAAAACGAATAGTATTTATACTCGCTGTATTGTTGGCGGGCGGATTAAACCTGCACGCCCAAACCGAAAATTTCAATACCTGGATTGAATTTGAATTTGAAAAAGAATTTCTTGATAAACTGGAATTCAGCATCACTCCGGAACTGAGATTCGAAGACCAGTTCAAACTCGATGAATACATGATCCAGGGGAAACTCACCTACGAAGCCTTTTCATTTCTGGACTTAGCCGCTGCTTACCGCATCAGTACCGAGGTAAAAAACAAGGGCAACGAAACCTATCACCGCTGGGCGTTCGATGCACAGTTTAAAAGAGATTTTGCCCGGTTCGAAGGTTCGGTGCGAACACGCCTGACCAACTATACCGACTCAAGCGAGGAAGACCCGGGTACTTATTTCAGGCCACGGGCCAAAGTGGAATACGACATTAAAAACAACAAAATCGAACCGTTCATCAGCTACGAACTTTTCAGAAATATGACCAGTGCTGAATGGCACAAAACCCGGTTCGATGCAGGTTTTTCAAGAGACCTCGGCAACCTGCACCGAATCGAAATCTATTACCGGTTGCACAACTATTTCGACGATAAAGCGTCGGTGCATATCCTGGGAATCGGCTACCGGCTGAAGTTTTGATTTTTCAGCAATGAAAAACTTCCTGAGAAACAGAACCAAAATTCCAGGAATTGAACAAAACTTTCGGGGACAATTTCAAAGGTCAGTTTTTGCCGTTATTCACGAGTGTTTTCAGAACACCGGCCTGAAAAATATCCGAGTAGTCGATTGAAAGTTCCCTGTTTCTCACAAAATCATAAAGTGTCATTTCCCTGATTTCATAGTAATATTCCCAGTATTCTTCAAGCCTTTCAAAATAATCTTCCCGTGCTGAATTTTTTCTGTTTTGGGCCGAATTCAGTTTAATAATATCCAGTTCACCATCCATATATCGTTGCTGGGTTACGTCGTACATCATTTGGGCAAGCGTGTCGGCTTTGGCAGCCCGTTGCACCAGTTTTTTCTGCATGTTGAACTCTTCTACCGTTCTTCTCACATCTTCATCAAAATCAATTTCTGCCTGCTCCATTCTGGCAAGTACCACCTCCCGGTTACTTTGTGCCAGTTTGAGGCGTTTCTTCGAAAGTCCCCAGTCAATAATGGGAATATTCATGCTTACTTCCACCCTTTGCTGATTCTCCAGATTCTGATAAACCGTTCGGATGCGGTTGTCATCTGTAGTTTGGTTGAGTCCCATACTTACTCTCAAATCTGCACTGTAGCGCGATTTCTTTGCCTGTTCAACGCTTCTTTCAGCATAAAGCTGGTCGAGTTCCATGTCTAAAATATCGGGATTATTTTTACGGGCTATTTCAATGGCAAGTTGCTCATCGATATCAATCGGATAAATCCGGTCTGGCGGAATAAGTTCCACATCAATGCTTTTATCCATCCGGAGAAAAGAGAGCAAACGGGTTTGTGTCCTCCTGACATTTGTTTCGGCGCGCTCGAGGTCACTGTTGGCATCCATTAAACTTAACTCGAGCGAATAGATATCTTCCAGCGAAATGTTTCCTTTCTCTCTGCGCTGCATACCATCGCGGTATAAAGTTTCAGCGTTCGAAAAATCGTTTTGGGCAGTTTTTAACTCGATTTGAGCAAAAAGCAAATTAAAAAAAAAGTAAACCGTATTATCTGCTATTTCCTGCGATGACTGGAAAAACTCCTTTTTCGAACGTTCGAATTCTACTGGTTCGGTTTTTTTCTCCCACTTAAAATCATTGAAATCAAAGAGATCTTGCCGGAGCCCAATTCTTATGGGTGTGGAAGAATACTCAATTTTTCCGCCAATATTGTGAATTCTGCCAAGATCGGAATCAATGTAAATTCGTCCGCCGGTGAATGGAATGTTCTGTGTTAACGATAAATTGGCATACGAATTCAATCGTTCACTTTGAATAAACTGGTACTCTTCATCCTGCGAATTATACACCTCCCGCACAGCCCTGTCGTAATTAAAGGGAGTTGCTTCCAGCTCCAGTATTGGAAGGAATTCTGCCTGGTAGGTACGAAAATCCCAGTAATCCCTTAAATATTCATTTTTTTCGATAAATGCCCTCAACGAACTGTCCTGGGCTATGGCAATGGCTTCTTCCAACGTAAGCTCAATTTTCCGTATATTCTGCTGGGCCGGAACTACCTTCATAATTGCCACACATAAAATACTAAAAATTAATGTTTTAAAAGTTTTCATTTATCTGTTTTATTAAGTTTATCTCTCTTCAATCACATCACCATGTATATCAAAAATTACATAAATGTTATTCCTGGATTTTCGTAATCGAATGATATATGTACTTATTCCATTTTCTTCTCTCAAATCTGCATCGCGAATGTCGTAATCTCCGTATTTTGTTTTTACAGCGTTTAAAACCGGAGTTGGAATCTCATTATCCCTAAGGTCTTGTTTATGCAGCAGTAGTTTAGTTTTATCTTCGATTGTAAATTCGTGATCCTTATCGCTAATCTCACCACTTAAGTAATAGATATTTTTACCGTTTTCTTCATTGTATTCTGCTCTGTCTATATCTAAATTTCCATATTTATTTTTGATGAAATTTTGTGTTTCAGAGGGGATTTCGCTGTTTTTTAGTTCTTTCCTGTATTTAATTATTTTACCCTTTTCGGTAAAGTAAAAGTCGTGCTCCATGTTGTTTATATCGCCATCTATCCAATAAACTCCCTTACCGTTTTCTTCGGTGTATTCTCTGTGTTCAACATCCAGGTTGCCGGAAGTATTTCTGATGTATGACCAGATAATATCGGGAACTTCGCTTTTCTTTAATTCTTTCCGGTAATTCAGCAATTTTCCCCTTTCATTAATCCAAAATTCATGGTCTTTATTATCAATTTCAAAGTTTACTTCGTAAACAATCTTCTTTCCTTCAATTATCAGGTCGGCATCATCCACATCAAAAAACGGCACTTTTTTTCGTATGGTCTCCAGCACAACTTTTGGAATTTCACTTACATATAAATCCTGTTCATGTTTTACAAACCTTCCCCTGTTGTCCATTCTAACTTCATGGTCTTTTTCATTCACCTCAAAACTCACCCTGTAGTTTCCTTTATCGAGCCTCCAATCCACATCGTCGGCCGTGGGAAATTTTACCTGAAAAGAGTTTAAAATAACTGCTGGTACATTTTTTTGATCAATCTTTTGTGCGGATATATTTCCAACAATAAGTGCAAGTATTATTAATCCAACAATTCGTTTCATTTTTTAGCAGTATTTACAAGTTTGTATTTACTTATTAAAACTATTCAGGTATTTTTCCAGCATTGTATAACCATCAGCAGCTACGATGTTTCTGTCATCAGGATTATCTTTATCCAGATTGTTTTTATCCTCCCATTCATCCGGCATTCCATCATGATCGGTATCATTTGGAGCGGGTTTACTTTTTAAGTCAGGCCATCCACCAACATCGTTTTGGGTATCAATTATTCCACAAACTTTTGAAGAGTCGGCTACCTGATGGTTTTTTTTATAGCTATTACCTTCATAAGTTGCATATCCACCACGTACTTCATCAATAATACGTACATCTATTGCATCTCTTTTGGGTAGTTTTGCACCTGCATTTTCAAGCACAGCTTTATAAGCTTCTTCTGCAGTTTGTTGAATAATAGGCATTGACGGCCAGGGCTGTTTAAGTTTTATTTTTTCAAAAGCAAGATTAGTTTGAACACCTCCATTCCAGTTATCAACTGAAACACTTTTATTGCCAACAACCGTATTTTCAGCTATGTACCATTTCCCATAATCTTCTTTACTTCTAAATGATGGATTTGCAATTCTGTACATCACCTCGCCAGGTTTTGTGGCTGGACCCGGTTTATAATAATTGGCTACAATATTAAAATTCGAGAAATTGAATTTATCATTTCCCTGCTGATATTTTTCGCCTCCGTAAAGACTTTGATAGCCCCAATTGTAGATAACATTATTCCTGTAATCTGTATTTCCGGAACCGGAGGCCATCCGCGGATTACGACTTGAATGATGGGCCAGTAAATTGTGATGATAGGTTCCAAAATTACTTCCCCAAATTCCACCAAATCCATGTGAACCTTTAACGTGGTTGGATTTACTCATGCTTTCTGAAATAATACACCATTGAACGGTTATGCTGTCGCAATGATAAATTGATACGCATTCGTCCACACTCCAGCTTGCAGAAACGTGGTCCAAAATAATGTTGTTGTGATATCTTCCTCCAATGGCATCGTAATCTTCACCCGATTCATCTCCAAGCCTGACTCTTATATGCCTGATAATGACATGGTCGGCATCGATACTTAACTGATGATTTTTAATGCAAATTCCATCGCCAGGTGCAGTTTGTCCGGCAATTGTTATGTACGGGTTTTTAATTTTCAGCGGACTTTCCAGGGAAATGGTTCCTGATATCCTGAAAACAACTGTACGGGGTCCGGTTGCATCAATTGCAGCTCTCAAACTGCCTTCACCACTATCATTTAAATTTGTCACTTCATAAACTACACCACCTCGTCCGCCTTTTGTAAATTTTCCGTAACCTTCAGCGGTTGGGAATGCGAGTTGTTGGGAATAGCAATTAAGTCCAATAAATAACGATACAATACCAAAAAATAAATTTTTCATTGGTGTGAAGATTTTAGTTCTTAGATATTCGTTTATCCAAAGAAATGAAACGATTCTGGAAACATTTGGGAACAAATCTGGAAAGAATCTGGAATTTGTTATAAACTAACTTTTATTCTGTGATTACCGGAATTGGTATAAGAATAACTTACCCTTAACCCCGAAACATCGGCAATTGCCTTTACAATGGCAAGTCCTAACCCGGTTGAGCCTTTTTTATTCTGATTTTTGTTGAATCTTTTAAATATTTTATCCGCTGGCAAAGCAACTTCGTCGCTGGTGTGATGCGTTTTCGATAAATTGTTTCTGATTGCTATAAGTCTCGTTATTTGCATTTAACAGTTTGTAAATGGTATCGTTTAATACCAATTGTTTTTCAAAATGAGACTTAAATGAAGTTTGAAATCTACAATGGTTAATGCCGATAGACAATTGAAGAATTTTAAAGAGTGAAATGAATTTAAAGCTCAATTCAATTGCTAATCGGTATAAATCCGAGAATTCGCTGATTTTTGTTTTCCCCGGCTACTTCGGCGTACTTTCACCAAGCCTGAAAATTCGCAGATAAGCGAGCAGATTGTAAAAAGGTTCCCATACTTTTTTCAGCACAAAATTGTTCACAACCAAAATGGTGATCAGCAAAAACAGATAAAGCCACAAAATCAATCCTGCAATTTTTGTAATTAGGGCCTTGCGATCGAGTTCCTGCGATACAATTTTTAATTCGTAAAACGAATCTTCTGCTGCAAAGGCAGTAGTAAGTACGCGCCGGGGTTCCGTTTCTTTTCTGATTTCGGAATAAACAAGTGTATCGTTGTAGGTGTCTCTTATTTGAAGCGCCTTTTCAGCAGGAATGAGCTGTAAATAATAGTTTTAATTGCCGGGGCTTCAATATTTACTGCCATTCATCAGCATTCTCTGCCGCCAGTTCCTCAAAACTTTCAGGGTCAAGTTTTTGCCAGTCGTTAACAACACTATCATCACCTGCAGCGATTCTTCCCAAATATGAAATAACCAGACAATATTTTTGAAGTTCATCTTTGTACCGGCTCGAATCGGGCAGTGCATCAATTAATTGTTTCATTTCGTCATAGGCCTGGTTTACCGTTTCCAAATCAACGGGTTTACCTCTTGGTCTTTTCAGTCCGCCGTGGTGCAGGTATTTTTCTCCGTTTCGGTAATACACTGCTTCAACAAAATCGAAGGTATTTTTATACATGTTGAAAGCAGCATCAGGGGCTTCCGGAAAATAATCCTTACAAAAATCCATTAATATCGTATCCGGGTTGGCATAAGGATTTTGCACAAATTGGTGAAAGGTGTAAATATTGATCCAGTTGGCCCACGGACGGTTTTTATCTGCAATATGAAAACGTCCTGAATTCCAGTTAAACCTTACTCCCACATTTGTTATTCCGGCGTCGGCAACAGCCCTGAACCGTGGCGCCCAGTAGTCGCCCAGATAAATCGGGAAAATATTGTGTGTTTCGTATTCCCTCCATGCATCAAATTCCACCAAAAGCCGCGTGCCGTCAACTCCTTTTTTAATAAATGCCGTGTCCAGTTCGTGCGGAATATTAAAATCGCCCTGCGTATGTTTTATCGAGTAAATCAGGTTAGATTCATCGCCAACACCCAGTTCTTTTTCGGGCACACCCAGGAATCCGCAGCGTTGCCAGGTGCGCATTAAGGCAGTTCTTTCCCTTCCATCCGATTTCAATGCCCTTGCAGTAAGATTGTGAAATTTCAAAAGACCTTCCTTCGTATCGAGCTGGCCTTCTGTTTCGTCTCCGGTTACTTCATAGCCGGCAACATCCGGGAAAGTTGCTATCAGCTCTTTCATGGCATTTTCAAATACCTGCCACGCTTTTTCTGAATCCTTAAAATCAACCCCCACATCTTCGGGCCATGCAAACTGGTTGCTGTGCAGGTAAACATCAAGACCTTTTTGCTTTCCATAGGCAATCACTTCTTTCACGGCATTTTTAAGCTCCTCGTCCGGTTTATGTTTTCCGCCCCAGGTCAGCAATTCCTGAAATGCATCTTTCTGAAACAACAGGTAACTATTGAACCCCAGTTCTGCTGCAACATCCATGTTTGCTTTTATTTGAGCAACCTGTTCCTGCAAACTAAATGTGTCGTACCGTTTGTGGTACCGTAAATTCCAGTGGTCAATGACCTGTATATTTTTGAAATAATATTCCGCCGCTTCTTTTTCGGCGGAATCTGCTGCTGATGAATTATTGCTCTTTGGTGAGGAACATCCAGGGATGGAAAATACGAGTATAAAAATGGAATACAGAAAGATAAAGTTTCTTTTCATCATAAATCAGGTTTAAACTATAAAGCGTATTTAATTCACAGTAAAGTAAAACAAGGAATCTGGAAACATTTGGGAACAAATCCGGAAAGATTCTGGAATCGAACGGTTATTCAGGCAAATTCAAAGATGTTAGCATGAAATTCTAAATTCGTGCCGGTTTTGTGTATTGTATCGATACGAAACACTGCACCCTGAAACATCGGCAATGGCTTTTACAATGGCCAGTCCCAGCCCGGTTGATTCGGTTTTGTTTTTGTTTTTGTTGAATCGTTTGAATAATTCGGCAGGATTAAGTGCAGATTCAGCGCTGGAGTTTTCAATTGTAAAACCACCGGTATGCAAATCAATAAAAACTTCGCCTCCTTTAAAGTTGTGAAAAACCGCATTTTTCACCAGGTTTATTACAAGAATTTCGGCCAGGTGACGGTTCATTGAAAAGTTCCAATTGCTATTCAATGAGTAATTTATTTTTATTTTTCTGAATTCAATATAGTCTGAAAAATCGGAGAGAACCTGTGTAAAGATTTCATCAAAATCAACTTTTTCGTTATCTGCAAACTGTTTGTTTTCAATTTTCGAAATCAGCAAAAGCGATTTATTGATTTCGGCCAACCGTTGAAGCATTTGGATAATATTTCCGATTTTTGCAATGTGTTCTTCAGTTAGTTCAGATGAACCTGCCAGCAGTTCAAGTTTGTTAATGGCAATGGCAAGGGGGGTTTGCAGCTCGTGTGATGCGTTTTCGATAAATTGTTTTTGACTGGTAAAAGTCTCGATATTTGCATTTAGCAGTTTGTAAATGGTATCGTTTAAATCTGAAAATTCGCGGATTTTTGTTTTCTCGGGTTGTTGCGGCGTACTTTCACCGAGCCTGAAAATTCGCAGATAAGCGAGCAGATTATAAAAAGGTTCCCATACTTTTTTCAGCACAAAATTGTTCACAACCAAAATGGTGATCAGCAAAAACAGATAAAGCCACAAAATCAATCC
>DATFJO010000659.1:0-5394 GCA_035269145.1 Tangfeifania sp.
CGGTAAAAGAGATTAAAAGTGCTACTCAGGATGGCAGTAACTGGCTGATTGAATCGGATGGCAGCACCGACATCCGGCCACTGATTTTTCGGTTTGCCGTTGAAAATAACCTTACGCTGCTGACTCTGCAGGAAAAACAACAGAACCTCGAAAGTATTTTCCACCAGTTAACCCGCCAAAATGCCTCCTGAAGTCTCGGTCATCCTCCCTTTTTACAATACTGAATCCACACTTCCGGAAGCAATTGAAAGCATCCTTTCTCAATCTTTTGGAGATTTTGAACTGCTATTAATCGACAACAATTCATCGGACAAAAGCAGCGTGATTGCCCAAAATTTTGCAGAAAAAGATTCACGTGTCCGGCTTTTGCAGGAAAAAAAAACCGGCGTAGCCCATGCCATGAATTGCGGCCTCGAAAATTCACATGGACAATTTATAGCGCGAATGGATGCCGATGACATTTCACTGCCGGAAAGACTGGAAAAACAAGTAAATTATTTAGAAGCAAATCCTGAAATCGGTCTGGTTGGAAGCGAGGTAAAATACATTTCGCACGAAAAAAACACGGCTGGTTTTGAACGGTTCGTGAAATGGGTAAACTCGTTTCATTCGCCGGAAGAAATCGAACAAAATCGGTTTGTGGAAATTCCGGTGGTAAACCCAACCATCATGTTTCGCAGGGAAATTTTCGAAAAGTGGGGCGGCTGCCTGCAGGGCGATTTTCCGGAAGATTACGAAATGCAACTGCGCTACTTAGAAGCGGGCGTAAAAATGGCAAAGCTGCCCGAACGGCTGCTCGAATGGCACGACTACTCTACCCGCCTCACCCGCACCGACGACCGCTATTCTACCGAAGCTTTCTTCAGAACAAAGGCTGTTTATTTCAAAAAATGGTCGGAAAAATACAACCGGTTTCACCCTGAAATATGGGTGTGGGGCGCCGGCAGAAAAACACGGCAGCGAGCCAAACTACTTGAAAATGAAGGTCTGAAAATTCAGGGGTTCATCGACATCGTAAAAAACAAAACCACCGAAAAAAAGACGCTGCATTTTACTGAAGTGCCCCACCCGGGAAAAATCTTTATTGTACCAATGGTGACTAAACGTGGTGCGCGAAAGCTAATCAAGGACTATCTGCTGGGCGGAGGTTATGAAGAAGGAAAAGATTTTATGTTGATGGGATAGATTGATTTTCGGGATCGGTGAATTGCATTGGCCGAAATAATAATACCAGTCAATGGGACTGTCTCTTCAAAACGATTAATTCCCCTTGGTTTTCAATAGAACGGCAGAATCGGATGAATGATGAAAAATGGTTATATTTGTGTTAGAACAAATTTCACAAAACATGACTTTTCAATATAACGATATTGTTGATAAAATTTACAGTCTGCCATTGGAAGATAAAGTGGAATTGAAGAAATTACTGGAAAACAATATTGCTGATGCACGAAGAGGTGAGATTCAGTTACACTACAAGCAATCAAAAAGTGAAGAACAATCCGGGGATCTTGATTTTTCTTCAAACATCGACCATCTAAAAAAGATGCTCTGATGGAAGTCTCATTCAATAAATCATTCAAAAAAGAATTTAGAAAGAGAATAAAATCAACACCCACAGAAAAAGAATTCTGGACAAAGCTTGAAAATATTTGTTACTGATCCCTTTCATCAACTGCTCAAAACACACAAATTATCAGGAAAATTGAAGGGTTTATGGAGTTTTTCTGGGGAATATGACGTACGTGTTATATTTTATTTCATAAAAGATAATCCGAAAAAAGCTGTATTTGTTGATATTGGCACCCTCCGCGAAGTTTATTAATTTCTTAAAACACTTTACAAAACACTTAGTTTTTAAACTTGCTGATTAAATTGACGCGATTGAAAATCGCATCTCCTCACAAAACAAACAAAAGTATAAAATCCTAAAAACTCCTTTTTTATTTTGCCAAAGAATATTACATTTGTCCTCGCTACGTGGAAAGATTTGAGATTGATTGCAACCACATGAAAAAAATGCTAAAGCAATCGTGCTTTTTTTTCAAAACTTCAATCCAATATTGTCCCGCAGCCCAAATATTATTGTTGAACTGCTGATTCTTTCAGCATAAAATTGGGATTATGAGTTATTTATTTACAAGTGAATCGGTTTCGGAAGGCCATCCCGACAAAGTATCCGACCAAATTTCGGATGCCCTACTCGATGAATTTCTGGCATTCGACACCAACTCAAAAGTTGCTATAGAAACACTGGTAACCACCGGACAGGTAGTTGTTGCCGGCGAAGTAAAATCAAATACCTATGTTGACGTGCAGGAAGTTGCACGCAGCGTAATCAATAAAATTGGCTACACCAAAGGCGCTTACCGTTTTGAAGGCGATTCGTGCGGAGTGCTGGTGGCCATTCATGAACAAAGCCCCGACATCAACCGCGGGGTTGACAAAGCCCACCGCCACGACCAGGGTGCCGGCGACCAGGGAATGATGTTTGGCTACGCCTGCAAAGACACCGACAATTATATGCCTCTTTCGCTGGAATTGTCGCACTCTATTTTGCAGGAACTGGCAGTCATCCGCCGTGAGGGAAAAGAGATGACTTACCTGCGCCCCGATTCAAAATCGCAGGTGACAGTGGAATATTCCGACGACAACATTCCGCAAAAAATACATACCATTGTGGTTTCTACGCAGCACGACGAGTTTGATGCAGACGAACCGATGCTGGCAAAAATCAAAGAAGATGTTATCAATATTCTGATTCCGCGTGTGAAAGCAAAACTGCCCGAACGGGTGCAGAAACTTTTTGGCGACGACATTATTTATCATGTTAACCCGACCGGCAAATTTGTAATTGGCGGTCCGCATGGCGACAGCGGTCTGACCGGACGTAAAATTATTGTTGATACGTACGGAGGCCGCGGTGCTCATGGCGGCGGTGCCTTCTCGGGAAAAGACCCTTCGAAAGTCGACCGCTCGGCAGCGTATGCTTCACGCCACATTGCCAAAAACCTGGTTGCCGCCGGAGTTGCCGATGAAATCCTGGTTCAGTTGGCTTATGCCATTGGCGTTGCCCAACCCGTTGGCGTTTATGTGGATACCTACGGACGCAAAAATGTGGATATCAGCAATGGCGAGATTGCCGAAAAAGTGAAAGAAATTTTTGATTTGCGCCCCGCTGCCATCGAAGAGCGCCTGAAACTGAGGAACCCGATTTACTTAGAAACGGCAGCTTATGGACACATGGGCCGAAAGCCACGAAAAATGACCAAAAAATTTGAGTCGCCTTACCAGGGAAAAACCGAGCTGGAAGTGGAACTTTTTACGTGGGAAAAACTCGATTATGCAGATGAGATTAAAAAAGCTTTCGGAATTTAATTCACACTGAGGATTTTTGAATCTTCAATTGTGTAAAAAACTTCCGGGGGAAGTGTAAATAATACGCCCTGAAGGACGGTACAAAAAGTATCGTCCTTTTTTTATCTGATAAATGAAACATCTTCTGATTGCCAATCGAATAAAGAAACAGAAACAATGTTCATCTAAAACCTGGAAATCATGGAAGAAAAATTGCTAACACTCGTTGTTCTCCCTTACTCAAAAGCACAAATGCTAAAAATGCGGCTTGAATCAGAAAATATTGAAACCGATCTTGAAGATATCAACCTGATGGAGGGAGCCGCTACATCGGTGAAAGTAAAAATTATGGAAAAAGATGTGCAGCAGGCAGTGCCTGTTTTGGAAGAATTTTTGGGTAAAAAGCCGGCCAGGGCAGAAACAAAAGAAATCCCGAATAAAGAAGATCATGTTCTGGTGCCGGTTGATTTCACCCCGGTTTCTGAAAAGAGCTGTAAAATGGCTTTCAATATTGCCAGCCACCTGAATGTGAAGTTGGTTTTCATGCATTGTTACATCAATCCCATCGTACACTCAGTTCCCTATGGCGATGTATATGTTTACGATGCCACGCTGCTCGACCGGATGGACGATGCCGAAAAAAAGGCCAATGAAGAATTTCAGAAATTTATTACAAAACTGGTCAACGACATTGGCATGAAGAATTGGGAAAAAGTTGAAACAGAATTTATTATCAAATCGGGTTATGCTGATGAAGATATTCTGGCCTATGCTGAAGAAAACAACTCACGGCTGATTGTGATGGGAACCGGTGGTGAATCATCGGATGTGGTTGGAAGCATAACCGCCGACATTATATACAATGCCAATGTGCCTGTTTTGGTGGTACCTGAAGAATCGCCCGAAAAAGAACTGAAAGAGTTTAACCGGGTGGTGTATGCCACAAATTTTGATGAAAAAGATTTTGTTGTGATTGAAAAACTGGTGGGTTTGATGAAACCATTCGATGTGAAAGTATTTTGCGTGCATGTTGGAAAAGAAGCGAAATCGGACTGGGACCAGGCGCGTTTGGAAGGTATGAAAGATATGCTGAAAAAAAATTATGCTGAAAAAGATTTTGCCTGCCGATTGATTAATGGCGACAGTATTCCGGAAGCACTCGACAAGTTCATAAAAGAAGAAAACATCGATGTATTGTCGCTGACTACGCACAAACGAAACATGATTTCGCGGCTGTTCAATCCGAGTATCGCCAAGAAAGTGGTGTTTCACTCGAACACTCCGCTGCTGATATTTCATGCGTAAAAACAGCCCCTCTCAGTCTCCCCAAAAAGGGAGAAGCCCCCTCTCGGTCTCCCCCAGGGGGGAGATGAAAGATCATCCTTAAAAAGGATACTGCAAATAGAATGGTTTTTAGTTGCCAGACAAGTCTTTTAGAAAAAATTTGGCAGTTTTTTGAATGGATTCGGAAACCGGGCGGTATTTGAAATCCAGTTCCTGGGTAATTTTGCTTCCGTCAAATTTTCGGATCGAGGCCGAACTGGAAGCTGTTTCACGGGTAATGGCAGAAGGATTTCCTGATATTAAACCATAAAAAGCAGCCGCCCGCCAGACAAAGGCCAGCAAAAACGGCGATGCATGGTATTTCGGACGTGGTTTTTCAAACGCATCAGCAATTTGTGAAAAAACATTCTGGTAACTCCAATTTTCTGCGCTCAGCAAAAACCGCTGATTTTTGTATTTATGAAAGTTCTCATCATCCATCAATTGCACAATTGCATCCACCACATCATTTACATCCACATAACCTGTAATTCCGCGGGTATAAAACTTCATTCCGTCCCAAACAGTTTTAAAAATCTGCGGGCTGCCTGAATTCCAGTTACCCGGCCCCAGCACTATCGACGGATTTACAATCACTGCATCCAGTCCTTCTTCAATCCCGCGCCAGATCTCAGTTTCCGAGAAAAACTTACTTTCGGAATAACCTGAATTTCTTTTTGCAGGAACCCAGTTGGTTGTTTCATCCACGAGGTA
>DATFJO010000660.1:0-27992 GCA_035269145.1 Tangfeifania sp.
GCAGGTGATTACACTTTCACCTATATGGTTGAAGGTTGCGAAAGAACATTGAATGTAGAGGTTGTTGCTGTTCCACGTGACGTTGCTATCGCCACTGTACAAAGCGAAGCTGATGAATCGGCATGGATTGGCGACACTGTTGAAGTGACTGGTACTGTTACTGGTGTTTCTGCCGGAGAAGGATTCTTTATGCAAGATGCAAATACTGCATGGAGCGGTATTTGGGTAGCATATGCCGATGCCGGAGATCTTGTAATTGGTGATGGAGTTGCTGTTGTAGGTGAAGTTGCTGAAGTTGCCAGTGTAACTGCACTTCATGCAGGTTCTGTTACAGTAATGACTGCACCGGTGGCTATTACAGCAATACCTGTTGAGCCTATGGAGGCTGAAGCTGAAATGTACGAAAGTGTACTTGTTATGGTTGAAGGTGCCCGCGCAATGGCCGAGGACACAGTCACAGGAGAATGGATTGTTTATACTGAGCCAGATAACGATGTTATTATCAATGACTGGTTATTTGCTTACGCACCAACTGAAGGACATTATTATGATGTTACTGGTGTTGTGAATGGCAGACTTGATGCATTCAAAGTTGAACCAAGGATGGAAAGCGATATAGTAGACTTAACTGCTACGCCTATCGATCCTGAGTTTGAAGTTGTAGAATTCAAAGTTTATCCGAATCCGTTCAACGACCATATCAAAATCGAAAATAACGATAAACTGTCAAGAGTTGTAATTAGCAACATTGCAGGTCAAAGAGTTATGGATGTTGAATATCCAAGTAACGAAATCCGTACTGCTAAACTTGTTAGTGGAGTATACGTAATCAGTATGTTTACTGAAGACGGACTCGCTAAAACAGCAAGGATGATTAAGAGGTAATACCGAATTGATTGATTAAAAAGGGGAAGCTTTTAAGCTTCCCTTTTTTATTTTCGTGAAACGTGGTTTCTAACTGCGTTTTTTTATTTTTGAGATACTCGGTTTCTAACTGCATTTTTTTTTAACATTGTAACAAAATTGAATCGTTTATGGAACTGTTAAATAACCATGTAACAATCCGAAAATTTAAGGATAAACCTGTTGATTCAAACCTGCTCGATAGTATTCTGTATTCCGGAACCAGGGCTTCAACCACCGGAAATATGCAGGTTTACAGCATCATTGTTACTACAGATGAAAATAAAAGAAAAGAATTGGCCGCGTTTCATTTTAATCAGCCGGTTTCGAAAAATGCTCCTGTGTTATTAACATTTGTAGCTGATTTTAACCGGTTTTCAAAATGGTGTTCCATCAACAATGCAAAACCAGGTTATTCAAATTTTATCTCTTTTTTTACTGCGGCCATCGATGCATTGCTTGTGGCACAGAATGTTTGTGTTGCTGCTGAAAACAATGGCCTGGGTATTTGTTATCTTGGCACAACTACTTATAATGCCCGGGAGATTATTCAAAAACTCGGTTTGCCAAAACTTACCTTTCCGGTTACAACTGTAGCTTTGGGCTATCCGGATGAAAATCCTGAACTTACCGATCGATTACCGTTAAAAGGCATTGTTCACAATGAAACTTACACTGATTATTCAGAGGCTCAAATAAAGGAGTTATATGCTTTTAAGGAAAGTCTTGAATCATCTGAACAGTTTGTTAAAGAAAACGACAAGGAGACGCTGGCACAGGTGTTCACAGATGTACGCTATAAGGAAAAGGACAATTTATTTTTTTCGGGGAAAATGCTTGAAGTTTTAAAGGAGCAGGGGTTTCTGTAACCTGCCTGTTAATCTGCCAAATTAGAATTGATGAATTTCAGGAAATCCTGCCGGTAACTGTTTCCCACAGGAAGCCGTTTATTGTTTATTTTAACTGTATTACCTTCTACAAGGGTAATCTTGTCTACTGCAATTATAAATGATTTGTGAATCCGGTAAAACTGATTTTCAGGTAGTAAATCAAAAATCTTTTTCATCGACAGGTTCGTGACTATCTTATCGTCCTGTAAATGAATTTGTATGTAATCTCCCAGCCCTTCAATATAAAATATTTCAGAAAAATTTACCTTGTATGTTTTTTTGTTCGATTTTATAAAAATAAATTCATTAGTTTCTTCTTTTGAAATGCTTTGTGCAGATTTATGTTTCAGCACATATAATTCATGTGCCCTGAAAAAAGCCTTGCTAAAGCGCTCAAAAGAAAACGGTTTTTTCAGGTAGTCTACTGCATTTAATTCATAACCCTCAAGTGCGTATTCAGAATATGCAGTTGTGAAGATTACAAGCGGTGCATCTTTTAAATTTTTAAGAAACGAAATCCCTGAAAGTTTAGGCATGTTAATGTCCAGAAAAATAAGATCTACCTGGTTTTCCTGCAATGTTTTATGCGCACAAATGGCATCGTTGCATTTTTCAACTATCTCAAGTTCAGGTATTTTTAAGGCATATTGCTCTATTACATTTTGAGCCAGCGGCTCGTCGTCTACAATTATAGCTTTTAGTTTCATATTAAATTAGTTTAAGTTGCATGGTTACTGAGTAAACATTATTTTGAACTGAAATGTCTAATGAATAATCTTTTGGGCTGTAAAGGTATCCGAGTCTTCGTTTTACATTTCCGACACCTATTCCTCCCGGTTTTTTTGCAGTTTTTTCTGATTTGTCGAAATTGTTTTCAATATGAAACCTTAGTTCTCCCGGCTTATTAAAATCGAAATGAATAGCGATATAATCCTGCTTTTCATTTCCGGGCAAGCCATGTTTAAAGGCATTGTCGATAAAAGGCTCGAACAGCAGGGGTGCAATTTTTGCCGACGGAATTTCCCCGTTTATTTCGTAGTTTATATTAACATGATCAGGTGTTCTTATTTTTTGCAGCGCGATAAAGTTGTTTACAAATTCAATTTCTTTATCGAGCGAAATGTATTTTTCCCTTGAATCGTATATTATGTGCCGCATTAAATCAGAAAGGCGAAGAATTAAATCGGGCACTTTTTCAGATTGGATCAGTGCAAGCGAATATATATTGTTAAGCGAATTAAACAGGAAATGCGGATTAAGCTGTCCTTTCAATGTTTTTAGTTCGGCTTCCAGTTTTTGTTGTTCAATGCGGGCGAGTTTTAAATTCAAATCCTGCATTTCGAGCCATTCTTTAATAAATTTGAGAAACGATGTTACTGCCACGTAAATCAATGTGGCAAAAAAGTAAGCTGAATGCAGGTTCGGATCAAATGATTTTAAATCGTCGTTAAATTCCAGCACATTTCTGAGCGGATAAATAAACAGCAACTGTATGGTTATACTTGAGGCGCTCAGTAAAATTACCAGCCAAAACACATAGAATACATATTGTTTCTTTTTCAGATAGCGGGGAATTAATACGTACAAATTAATGTAAACGCCCATTGCAAAACCCAGGTTGGCAATCAGCGCCTTAATAATCACTTGTAAATCGAAATGGACTCTTTGTTCATTAAAATAGAAAAAGAATAGCATCAACCCGGTACTTGCCAGCCAGAACAAAACATGGCCTGATATTTTAAGTGAATGATATAGCTTTCCTTTTTCCATTCAAATGCGGTCTTTTTTCTGAATGAACTTTCGGTAATAATAAAGCAGCGGATTGCTGTATTTCAGGTTTTTCCAGGGGCGGCTCGAGTGGGGAAGGTGCAGCACCCGCACTCCTTTTGCCAGGTAATTGCTGAATCCCGATTTTTTGGCCTGACGGCTTATTGAAACATCGAACCAATCCTTTTTTTGCGACAGGTCTTTAAAATCAAAACTATTTAGAAATTCAGCAGAAAGCATCGTGCAGCAAAAACTCAGGCTGTGCGATGTTTTGATTGTTTTGCTGTTTTTTAGCTTTTCAAAGCTGTATGGGAAATTGTATTTGCCGTTTTTATCTACCGTAATGGCGCCAATAAGTCCGGGGTTCTTTTTTTCTTTATTGAGGTTGATAAGAGTTTGAATTGTATCGGGTTTTACAATAACATCCGATTCTATAATGATGAGTGGCAGCTTTTTTTCGAGCGCTGATTTTTGTGCCATTTCCAACACCAGCTTGTAATTGGGCGATGGATTGGTTGTAACATCTTCAAGGTGAATCAGGGTAAAACCGTATTTTTCTTTGGTTTCTACCAGCAAGCTCCTGGTGTGATTATCACTGAAATCATTGTATACATGATATTCAAAATCAGCTTCCGACTGACAAATTGCTTCGATGGTTTGTCTGGTTGTTTCGGGCGAATTTTTAACTGGTGTTATTACTATTGCTTCCGGCATTTTTAATTGTTCTGGCTACACAAATTTAATACAATTTTCAAGGATTGTTACTTTCGGTTAAAATCGCGCGAAAAAGCCTGGTCGGTTGGCATTATCAAAATATCGTCGATGTTAACATGCGCAGGTCGTGTAATCACAAACAGGATGGTTTCAGCAACATCGCGGGCATAAAGCGGGGTAATGCCATCGTACACTTGCTGAGCTTGTTTTTCGTCGCCTTTAAACCTGACAACCGAAAATTCGGTGTCAACGGCCCCCGGACAAACCGAGCTTACTTTAATGCCGTGTTTCAGAAAATCGATTCGCATACCTTTTGTAAGTGATTGAACGGCATGTTTGGTCGCACAGTAAACATTTCCCATCGGGTAGGTTTCTTTACCGGCAACCGATGAAATATTCACAATATGTCCTTCCCCGTTTTTTATCATTGTTTGTGAAATTAGTCGCGAAATGTACAACACACCTTTTATGTTGGTGTCTATCATTCGTTCCCAGTCATCTAAAACTCCGTCGGCAACGGTACTTAATCCCACAGCCAGCCCGGCATTGTTTATCAATACATCAATCTTTTGCCATTCAACAGGCAGATTTTTTATGGCATTTTCAGTTTCCTCCGGGTTTCTGATATCAAAGTTCATTGTAACTACTTCTGCATCTGAATCTTTTAAGATGCTGTTTCTTAAGTCTTCCAGACGGTCTTTCCTGCGACCTGTAACAATGAGGTTGAAATTATTTTTGGCAAGCAGCCGGGCGGTTGCTTCTCCAATTCCGGCGGTTGCCCCGGTAATGAGTGCGGTTTTTTTCATTCGTTTATATTTTAAATTTTTAATGGTAACTCATGGAACTCGCATAATCATGATTCTGTGTATTAAAAAGCTTTTTGTTATGCTCGTTTCATCTTTAATAACTCTTAATTAACCATTGGTTTCTGAATTGTAATTTTTGAAACTTTCATTTCCCGGCTACCGATGATGTTTATTCGCATACATTTGATAGTTAGGAAAATGCCCTTTTTACGAAGCCGGAAATTATAATCCCCGAAGTTAAAAAAAACATTAAAAAGTATGGATAAATCAGGTACTTAATTACCTTTGTTATTTCTATTTTTACACGATAAATCAGGCTTTATGAATGAAATAATCAAGCAGGAAACGGAATTCTCCATTGACTCCATACCTGAACCGGAAAACATTGAAAATATTATATTTTCGCTAATGGTGAACCCCAACCTTTCGAGCATTAATTACTTTAATGATTTTGGTGAAATGGCCATTTCTCCCGATTCTATTGGAGAGGGTGACAATGATGAAATTGGTTTATTTGACCTTGATTCAACAGGTTCAAGCCTGGCAATGAGCACTCACGCATTTCATCACCATTTGGAAAACAATCCGAAAAAAGGGACTGAAATTCTGGTTGCGAGAGCTGCCCGAAAAATGCTTTGCATGGGAGTGAAACCCATTGCTATCAGCGCTTTTTTGTACCATATTAACTTTGCCGATCCAAACGGACAATACATTGCGTCGGGTGCAAAAAAAGGTCTGGAAAACGCTGCTCAAAAATTCAATCTTAAAATTTCTGACCGTAAAATCAGGTTCGATCATTTTTCCGGTCATGGGCCGGTGCCGCCAACCATTATTGTCAGCATGATTGGCATGCTCGAGAATAAGGAAAAACTTACTACTCATGCTTTCAAGAAAAAAGGAAATAACATATTTTTAATCGGACGGATGGTGGATGATATTGGATCATCGGAGTATCTCGAGTTCTATCATGGCATTGCAAACTCTCCGCTTCCGCAGTTCGATGTTAATGATGAATTGAAGGTACAGGAAGCGCTTCAGCACTTACAAAAATTAAATCTGATTGAAAGTGCCAGTCCGGTTGGTAAAGGCGGTTTGTTTTTTACCTTATTGCGCGCTGCCATTCCAAATGAGCTTGGATTTGATATTACAACTGCTGCCGAAACACGGATAGATTCTTTTATGTTTGGCGAAGCCATGGGGCGGGTTTGTGTGGAAGTGGAACCTGGAAATGAGGATGATTTTGTAGATGCTTTGTATGAACTAAACATCCCGTTTTTTACAATCGGACACGTCACAAGAGGCGAAATACGCATCGATGATAAATCACTGGGATACATCGATAAAATGTCTTCAGGTTTATAACACGGGTTTGAATTTCGAAAAAAAAGCACTCCTTTCATTAATCAGGTAAATGGCAGTTGTTCCTTATAAAAATTCCGGGAAAAGTAAAAAAGATCAGGTGGAAGAAATGTTTGACCAGATTTCACGCCGGTATGATTTTTTGAACCATCTGCTTTCTTTGAATATCGATAAAATCTGGCGTAGAAAAGCCATTAAACTGCTCCGGCCTTACCGCCCCAAAAAAATACTCGATATCGCAACCGGAACAGGCGATTTTGCAATAGCCTGCAATAAATTGAATCCTGAAAAGGTTACAGGCATCGATTTGTCGGAAGGAATGCTGAATGTCGGGCGGAAAAAGTTGAAAAATAAAGGATTGGATCATATTATTGAATTAAGAAAAGCTGATTCTGAAAATCTCCCGTTTGATACCGGAACTTTTGATGCGGCAATTGTTGCATTTGGCGTTCGTAATTTCGAAAACCTTGAAAAGGGCCTTTCTGAAATAAACCGCGTTTTAAAACCTGGCGGGGCGTTTATTGTTCTTGAATTTTCGCAACCCCGTAAAGCACCTTTCCGGCAACTTTACTTCTTTTATTTTAACCGTGTTTTGCCTTTGCTCGGACGGATGGTTTCAAAAGACAACCGTGCCTACACTTATTTACCCGAGTCAGTTAAAGAGTTCCCTGATGGCGCAGCATTTATTTCTGTCCTGAAAAAAACCGGGTACGAAAAATGCAGATGGCTTCCACAGACTTTCGGCATAGCATCTGTTTATGAAGCTCAAAAGCCTGAATTTTGAGTGATAATACAATAAAAAATCACTTTATTTGTTTGAGAATAGAATGAACTGATTTAGCAACGTGAAAAGAAATTTAGCTTTCATAATAGTTATGCTCGCGGCTGTGGGAGCTTTTGCCCAAAAGCAAAAGGTGAACCACATGACTACTTTCGATGATAAGTTGATTCATTTCGGTTTTACCCTCGGGTTGAATACCATGGATCTATCCGTATCACATTACAATCCTATTGGCAACAATCCCGATTTTGTTTCACGAGACTGGCAGTTGGATGAAAGAAGAATTGCAAGCGGGGATTTTGTTTATGCTGATATTTCGGAGGTTGTACCGGGATTTACGGTTGGAATTGTTTCGAGCCTCCGGTTAACCAGGGACCTCAACCTGCGGTTTTTGCCCGGCTTGTCGTTTGGCGAGCGTAAATTGTATTACAACATTCCGGTTTGGGACATTGAATATTACCAGCCTCTGCAATATTATTCCATCAAATCGACTTACCTCGACTTTCCCTTACTCATAAAATACAAAGCACGAAGGATTAACAACGATCGGCCCTATATTATATTTGGACCTGCCTACCGTCAGGATATTTCTCGCACAGGGAAGGACGATTTGGTAAAGCTTACAAACGGTGGGTTTTATGCCGAAGTTGGGGCCGGATGGGACCACTATTTTACATTCTTCAGGTTTTCAGTTGAAGCGAAATTCAGTTTTGGATTAAACAATCAACTCGGGGCAACCCCGGGGCCCAATCAGCGGCAATATTATTCACAGGCCATAAAAAGTTTACGCTCGAATATTTTTACCCTTTGTTTTCATTTTGAATAGCAAATCAATTTGTTGATTTGCTTTTAAATTCAGAACAAATAATTGCTGCTGAAACTGCAACATTCAGCGATTCAGGTTTGTCATTATTTTGGGTAAATCGCGGGATACTGATTTTTTGAGTTACTGCGTTTTCAATCTCTTTTCGGATACCACTGCCTTCGTTACCCAACACAACAAGCGCTTTTGCGGGGAGTTGGTTTTGGTAAATGTTCCTGCCATCCATAAATGTTCCCAAAATCTGCATGCCCGATAAGTTGGCCATTTTTTCCACCTTTTCAAATCTGGTATAAAATATCTTAATCCGGCAAAAAGAACCCATTGTGGCCTGAATAGCTTTCGGGTTAAAAATATCGACTGTATCTTCGGAGCAAAACAGTTGGCTAATCCCAAACCAGTCGCAGGTGCGGATAATGGTACCGAGGTTTCCGGGGTCGCGCACTCTGTCGAGGTAAAATGAAAAATCATCCGGTTTTACAGGCAAAACTTCAACATCTGGCAGGGTGCAAAGGGCCAGGCAATTTTGAGGGGTTTTCAGTAAACTTGCTCTTTTTATTTCATCAGGAGAAGCCTGTTCTGTTCTTTCAGCATTTTCAATTAATCTCCGGTTATTCTGAATAAACCCGTCAGTTGCAAAAAGTTGTTCAACATCAATTTCAGATTGCAGCGCCTCAACTACATTTTTATCTCCTTCTACTAAAAAAAGACGATGTTTGTGCCGGTATTTTTTTTGGGCAAGCGATTTTATAAGTTTTATTGTATTTTTACTAATCATGCGTAAAGTTTAGCCCCGTAAAATAATTGTGTTAAAGTTACTGTTTCCATATAAAACACTTCATTATTTTTGCAGGAAATAAGAAAATGATCTTGAACAAGCGGAAAGTATTTAAAATAAACAGTTATGCAAAATTGATTGTCGTTTTTACGACAGTTTTATTTTTCTCTTGTTCTCCTGTAAAATATGTGCCGGAGAACAGGTACCTGCTTAATAAAGTTAATTTAGAGGTCGATAATCCTAAAATAAACAAGGTAGAAGCTAGATCGCATATCCGCCAGAAAGAGAATTACAAAATTCTTGGATTTGCTAAATTTTATCTTTGGATCTATAACTTATCGTCGAAAGAAAAGAGCGAAAGCTGGCTCAAACGAATTGGCGAGCCACCTGTTATTTACGATCCGGTGCTGACCCAGGCTTCTGAAGACCGGCTTAAGCGTTATTTGGCTAACCGCGGTTATTTCAGGGCAAATGTTGATACGGAAGTGAAGTTGAAAGAAAAAAAGCAAAAGGCAAATGTAAACTACTTTATATCTACCGGCGAGCAATATCAGGTTCACGATATTGATTATCATATTTCAGATACCGGGCTCGACTCACTTTTTCAGTCCGATTCAGTAAAAAAATTTATCGGCCCCGGAACTCCGTTCGATTTTAATTTGCTTGAACAGCAACGCGAAAACATCGTAAAACTTTTCAGGAATAACGGATATTTTTACTTCAATAAAGACGATGTAAGTTACATTGCCGACAGTTCCCGGCATGAAAGAGAAATTATGTTAGATCTTTATGTTGGGAGAACACGAGGCCGGGATACAGTCCGGAATTATGAACCCCACTACCTGAATAATTTTTACATTTCAGTGTTGCCGGGGGCTGCGCCGGTAACTTCTGAGCTTGAACTTGACAGGAATTTTGCCGATACGCTACGGTGGGGCAATAATACCCTGTATCAAAGTCAGCAAATAACTTATCGTCCGTCTCTTTTTGAAAACTTGCTGCAAATGCAAAGTGGCGATTTGTACAAATTAACCAATGCCAGAAATACTTTTAATGCCTTTAACCGGTTGCGCCAGTTCAGGTTTATCGATATTCAGTTTGAAAAACCTTCAGCTTTGCAGGATACCAATTTGCTCGATTTTCATATCAGGGTTGCTCCAATGAGCAAGCAGGCCGTTTCATTCGATTTGGAAGGCACAAATACTTCGGGCAATTTAGGTGTTGCCGGAAATGTTAATTACAAGCACCGGAACCTGTTCAGGGGAGCTGAAATTTTGCAGGTGAATTTTAAGGGAGCTGTTGAACGTCAGCAAAGGGTTGTGAGAGAGAACACAGAATATTTTAACACGCGGGAACTGGGAGTGGAATCGAGCCTTACCATTCCGAAGTTGATTGGCCCGGGACAAGCAATAAATGCTTTTCGCGACTTCTTGCCCAAAACGGTTTTTACACTGGGGTACAATTTTCAGCGTCGGCCGGAATACACACGTACAATTTCCAACCTCAGGGCCGGATACAACTGGATGACCTCCGAAAAACTCAGCCACAACTGGAATTTCATCGATTTCAATATGGTAAACCTGTACCAGTTCGACCCGGGATTTATCGATTTTATTAAAGATTTGTACATAAAAAGCAGTTTTACCGACCACCTTATTCTGGCCATGAATTATTCGCTGGTATACAACACACAGGAAATTGAAGCCCGGAGTAATTATTCGTACATGCGTTTTAATATCGAATCGGCAGGGAATGGGCTTGATTTGCTTGCCCGGGCAATGAATAAAACCAAAATTCAGTCGGTTGATACGGTTGGGCTGGGAACCTCGGAGTATTACCGGTTTTTTAATACCCGTTTTGCGCAGTATGTAAAATCCGACATCGAGTTCAGGTATGGCTACATCATTGATCGCTACAATGCTTTGGTGGGACGCGCTTTTTTAGGTGTCGGGTTGCCCTATGGGAATTTTGATGTGCTTCCTTTCGAAAAAAAATATTTTACTGGCGGTGCCAATGGAATCAGGGCCTGGCAGGTTCGTTCACTGGGTCCGGGAACTTATCGGGCACCTGCCGATACATATCCCAACCAGTCGGCCGATATTAAGCTCGAAGCCAACCTGGAATACCGTTTTCACCTGATTAGTTTCCTGGAGGCTGCTTTGTTTCTCGATGCCGGAAATATTTGGGCCATTAATAGAAAAGACAACCGGCCGGGAGCGTTATTTAAATTCAATGAATTCTATAAACAAATCGCTTTGGGTACCGGTGCCGGGTTCCGGCTCGATTTTAATTATTTTATTTTCCGGCTCGATGTGGGAATGAAACTGCGCGTTCCATCACAGCAACTCGGAAATGGATGGATCATTGGAAACAGACCTTACACCGGCGACGATTTTAATCTGTCTTTTGCCATTGGCTATCCTTTCTGAAAAATCAATACTTTTCTTTCATTCCACTTTCCGGTTGAATTATTTTTTTGCATTTTTAGCCCCGATTTGGTTTTTACCTATTGCTAAACCATTGGTATAAATATTAATTTAATACTAACTGTAAAATGTCAGGTGTACCTTCCGCAAATCGTGATTCTTTTGGTTCAAAATTCGGGGTAATTGCAGCAACTGCCGGCTCGGCTATCGGCTTAGGCAATATTTGGCGGTTTCCTTATGTTGCCGGCGAAAACGGCGGCGCTGCTTTTCTGATTATTTATCTAGGATTTATTGTAGCCATTGGAATTCCGGTTATGCTGTCGGAATTTACCATTGGCCGAAGCGCCCAAAAAAATGCTTACGGGTCATTTAAAAAACTCGCACCCAATCGTCCGTGGTACCTTATTGGGTTAATGGGAGTGGTTGCGGCTTTTATGATACTGGCATTTTATTCGGCTGTGGCCGGCTGGACACTGGAATACATTTATCAGTCGGTAATAAATGGCTTTGCCGGAAAATCGTCCGACGAACTTAACGCAATGTTTAGTTCTTTTACCGGGAGTACATGGCGGCCGTTAATCTGGTTTTTTGTATTTATGACACTAACCGCCTTTATTATTATGGCCGGTGTGCAAAAAGGAATTGAAAAGTACACAAAAATTTTGATGCCGGTGTTGTTGGTTTTACTCCTTGCACTGGTTATCCGATCGGTTACTTTACCAGGAGCTAAAGAAGGAATTAACTTCCTGTTTAAACCCGACTTCAGCAAAATTACCACCTCAACTGTTCTTGAAGCTTTGGGACAGGCTTTTTTCTCGCTGAGTATCGGTATGGGTACTCTGATTACTTATGGGTCTTACATTCAGAAAAAAGATAACCTTGGGTCTACTGCATTCTCGGTTGCTTTTGCCGATACTTTTATTGCCATTCTGGCCGGCCTGGCAATATTTCCGGCGGTTTTCGCATTTAATATAAATCCGAATGAAGGAACAGGTTTGGTCTATATAACACTCCCTAATATATTCCAGCAGATGCCCGGCGGCTATTTCTTTTCGCTCATGTTTTTTATATTGCTTGGAGTGGCTGCACTCACATCAACCATTTCAGTTTTGGAAGTAATTGTTGCATTTTTTGTTGAAGAATTGCAACTGAAAAGAAAATATGCTACCTGGCTGGCAACTGCTTCAGTTTCCATTCTCGGAATTATGTGTGTGCTGTCGACCAGTGCTATGGCCGATGTGAAGATATTTGGATTAACGGTTTTCGACCTGCTCGATTTTACTTCTGCTAACATTCTTCTTCCACTGGGCGGTTTGTTCATCGTACTTTTTGTGGCCTGGTACCTCGGTAAAAAGGAAGCAAAAAGGGAACTGTCGAATAACGGAGAACTGAAAGCGGGTTATGTCCCACTCTACATGTTTATTATTAAATTTATTGCACCACTGGCCATTGCCTTTATTTTTTTGCAGGGCGTTGGATTGATAAAGCTGAATTGAACGGCTTTTTTTTGATTTTTTGCCCGTACTGCCATCTTGCTTTTCTTGTATTTCAGGCAGAAAAGCGTTAAATTCGTTACGTCTCAACAGCGCATTGAAGAATGGAAAAATCCTTCAGGCAGTTATTGAAAGAATATTTTCACTTCTCGAAAAAAGACCGGAGAGGTATTATTGCACTCGGTGCTCTTATCTTTCTGGTAATTGCATTGGTGTTTGTTGTTGATGGTCTTCAACTTAAGGCAGAGTCCGATTTTTCAGAATTTAAAAAAGCACTTCAGGCCTGGGAAGAGGAAACCAGCGTTGAAACCCAACAACATTCACTTTTCAGTTTCAACCCAAATACCGTTTCTGAAAAACGAATCGATTCTCTGCAACTCCCCCGGTTTGTGAAAAATAACATTTTAAATTACCGGAAGGCCGGAGGAAAATTTGATAACCCTGAAGATGTCCGTAAAATTTACGGGATGACAGACAGCATTTTTGCGGTTATTGAAAAATACATTATTATTCCTGAACCGGAAATTGAAGCTACACGGTTTCACAAGAAAGAATCAGACAGTTCAAAACCAGTTTCAATCCAAATTTCCGGAATTTTAAATCCAAATAAAGCCGATTCACTGCAATTATCGGAATTTGGATTGAATGCATTTCAGGCTTCAAATCTTTTAAAATACAGGCAAAGCGGTGGTTCTTTTTCAAGACCCGCTGATTTGCTGAAAATTTACGGGATTGATTCAACTTTCTTTTTGCTCATAAAAAACAACATTCTGATTGAACCTGAAAAACAAATCATTGTAAATGAACCGGAAAGAAAAACTGACAAAACGGGAATCAGTATTGAATTAAATACTGCCGATTCACTCGACTTAATAAAACTGCCCGGAATTGGGAGTGTATTTGCAAGCCGTATCATTAAATACCGGCAGTTGCTGGGAGGGTATTGTTCCGTTGAACAGTTGCTCGAAGTGTATCATTTTCCTGAAGAAACTTACCACAATATTTATCAGAATCTATCAGCCGATCCGCAGCATATTTCGCCAATCAGGCTAAATTTTGCCGGATATGGTGAATTGTTGAGGCACCCTTATATTCAGAAAGAAGAAGTGGAAGCAATTCTCGGTTACCGTAATGAAAATGGTTCTTTTCGTACACTTAAAGAATTTGAGGATGCCGGAATTGTTGATGCTGAAAAAGTTAAGCAACTTACGCCTTACCTGACCTGTCGTTAAAAAAGATTAAATCGGGATTGCAGGTAGGAATTATTATTTTTTTCTTTTAAATTTGAATTAGTAGGAATAATTTCTAAATTTGCGCCTCAATTTAAAAACCGAGTATAAAATGATTGTGATTCCGGTAAAAGAAGGCGAAAATATAGAAAGAGCCTTAAAAAGATTTAAGCGTAAATTTGAAAAGACGGGAGTAATTAAAGAATTGCGCGACCGTCAGAAGTTTACAAAACCTTCAGTGAAGAGAAGGGAAGAAGTTAAGAAAGCTGCTTACATAGAGAAGTTGCAACGTCAGGAAGACTAAGTATTTTAGTGATTCCTGATTTAGAGGCCAGAAAGTAAATGAACTATCAGGAATCGTTTATCAACTATTTAAAGTATGAGAAGAGGACCTCTTCCCATACGGTGTTAGCTTACAAAAAAGACCTCGATCAATTTGTGCAGTACTGCATTGAAATGGTCGGGGAATTTAATGTTAACGGGGTAGATTCAAAGTTTGTCAGAAGCTGGATTGTAAGCCTGATGGAGCAGCAACTCAGTCCGAGGTCGGTTAACAGAAAAGTTTCAACGGTTAAAGCCTTCTTTCGTTATCTTATGAAAGAAAATATTGCTGATGCCAACCCGGCGGTAAACCTGCCCCTGCCAAAAATCAGGAAAAAATTGCCCAATTTTGTAGAAGAAAAAAACTTGCATCACCTGCTGGACGGCGGATTTTTTACCGATGATTTTAAAGGAACCAGGGATAAACTGATTGTTGCACTGCTTTATGCCACAGGTATAAGGCTGTCTGAACTCCTGCGCTTAAAGGAGACAGATTTCGATACAAACAATTATCTGATAAAGGTTTTTGGAAAACGACAAAAAGAAAGAATCATTCCTTACCCCAGGGAAGTGAACAATTTGCTGTTTCAATACCTTGATATAAGAAACAGCGAAATCGGACATTTCTCCGGAATATTGCTGGTAACAGAAAAAGGAAAACCTGTTTACGAAAAGTTAATTTACAGAGTGGTAAAAAGAAACCTTGAAAGTGTGACATCGCTGGAGCAGAAAAGTCCTCATGTTTTGCGGCATTCCTATGCTACGCATCTTCTGAATAAAGGAGCCGATTTGAATGCTGTAAAAGAGTTACTCGGCCATGCCAATCTTGCTGCTACCGAAATTTATACACATACCACATTCGAAAAATTACATGATATTTACAAACAAGCCCATCCAAGGGGCTAAAAAAGTGTTACTATGGAAATAATAATTAATTCAGTGCATTTTTCTACCGATCAGAAACTGGTAGATTTCGTCAATAAAAAAGTGGGAAAACTCGATACCTTCTTCGATGGTATTATTAATGCTGAAGTAACATTGAAAGTACTGAAACCCGAGGCCGCAAAAAACAAGATTGCTGAAATCAAACTTTCGATACCGGCCAACGGCTATTTATTTGCCAAGAAACAAGCCGACACATTTGAAGAAGCCACTGATTTGGCCGTTGATGCAATACGTAAACAGCTTACTAAATATAAGGAAAAGCTTAAAAACAAATAATATTAATTTTTTGCTGAAAGTTTTTAGATTTTTAAAAGATTATTTTTACATTTGCACACCCTTTTTAGGGGCGTTCCAGAAACATCTGAAATTAAAGTAGTTTGATGGTTTTAATGAAATTAGCATCAGTAAAATTGATTTGAAACCTGTGGTATTGAAATCTTGAATTGCTTTTTTTCTGACGGCGACGAATTTTTGTCGGTTGTTTTTTGATAAAATTTTGTATTTTTGCACCGCGTTTTTGCCGGGATGCATATAAGCGGGAGTAGCTCAGTCGATAGAGCATTAGCCTTCCAAGCTAAGGGTCGCGGGTTTGAATCCCGTCTCCCGCTCAAAAAATGAGATTGGAGTTTTAAGTAAATGTTTGCTTTTAACTCCTGTCTCTTTGTATGTTTGGCCGGAGTAGCTCAGGGGTAGAGCGCATCCTTGGTAAGGATGAGGTCACGAGTTCAATTCTCGTCTTCGGCTCAATTAATTTAGATAATAATTAAAATTTTGGAGTTATGGCTAAAGAAACATTTAAAAGGGATAAGGACCATGTCAATATTGGCACAATTGGCCACGTTGACCACGGTAAAACTACCCTGACTGCTGCTATTACTATGGTATTGGCCAAAAAAGGCCTTTCCGAAATCAAATCTTTTGATTCAATTGATAATGCTCCTGAAGAAAAAGAGAGGGGTATTACAATTAACACGGCTCACGTTGAGTACCAGACAGCAAATCGTCACTATGCTCACGTTGACTGTCCCGGTCACGCCGACTATGTTAAAAACATGGTAACTGGTGCTGCCCAGATGGACGGAGCAATTATTGTAGTTGCTGCTACTGACGGACCCATGCCGCAAACACGCGAGCATATCCTTCTGGCCCGCCAGGTAAACGTTCCAAGGCTGGTTGTTTTCATGAACAAAGTTGACATGGTTGAAGACGAAGAATTGCTGGAACTCGTTGAAATGGAAATTCGCGAGTTGCTGGAGTTCTACGAATTTGACGGTGACAATACACCTGTTATTCAAGGTTCAGCTCTTGGTGCTATGAATGGCGAATCGGAATGGGAAGATAAAATTATGGAATTGATGGATGCCGTTGATTCATGGATCCCACTTCCGGAACGTGAAGTTGACAAACCATTCCTGATGCCGGTTGAGGATGTATTCTCAATTACAGGTCGTGGTACTGTTGCTACCGGCCGTATCGAAACAGGACTTGTTCACACTGGTGACGAGCTTCAGTTGATTGGCCTTGGAGCCGAAGGACGCAAAACAGTTTGTACTGGTGTTGAGATGTTCCGTAAAATCCTTGACGACGGACAAGCCGGTGATAACGTAGGTTTGCTGCTTCGTGGTGTAGATAAAAAAGAGATTAAGCGTGGACAGATTTTGGCCAAACCAGGTTCAATCACTCCTCATACCAGATTTAAAGCTGAGGTGTATGTATTGAAAAAAGAAGAAGGTGGGCGCCATACTCCATTCCATAACAAATATCGTCCGCAGTTTTACCTGCGTACACTCGACGTTACCGGTGAAATTCACTTGCCCGAAGGCCGTGAAATGGTAATGCCAGGTGATAACGTTTCTATTGAGGTAGAATTGATTTATCCGGTAGCCCTTAACGTTGGTTTGCGTTTTGCAATCCGCGAAGGTGGCCGCACAGTTGGTGCTGGTCAGGTTACTGAAATTATGGAATAAATCTGTTACAATCAGGTATAAAAAAATAATAGTCCCGGGCTATTTGTCCGGGACTACTATTCACGGAAGAAACTCATTCAATTGGGGGTGAATTTTTGTTGTAAGTTCGAGTCTTACCTTCCGTACTAATGAGTAAAGTTTAATATGAAACTAAAATTGTATTTGCAAGAGGCCTATAACGAACTCGTTCACAAAGTGACGTGGCCTACTTGGAAAGAGCTGCAAAACAGCGCATTGGTTGTAATGGTTGCTTCCTTTATTATATCACTCTTGATATTCGTTATGGATCTGGGTTTCAGGAACATAATGGATTTTATTTATGGATTATTTTATTAATCGAAAAATCCCTGGGAGGTCAAAATGAGCGACAGTACAAAAAAATGGTATGTTCTTCGGGCTATTGGAGGTAAGGAGAAGAAAGTTAAAGAATATATCGAGAACGAGATCGCAAATGGAGATCTTAAAGGGTATGTAGAACAGGTTTTAATACCTACCGAAAAGGTTTATCAAATTCGGAACGGTAAAAAAATCAGCAAGGAACGTAATTTTTTTCCTGGATATGTTCTTATCGAAGCTTCATTAGTGGGTGAAGTTACACACACACTAAGGAATATTCCTAACGTCATCGGGTTTCTCGGCGACACCAAAGGTGGAGATCCGGTACCGATGAGGCAAAACGAAGTGAACCGAATCCTGGGAAGAGTAGATGAACTTGCTGAAACCGGCGAGGAATTGAATATCCCTTATGTAGTAGGAGAAACCGTAAAAGTAATCGACGGACCATTCAACGGCTTTAACGGAACCATTGAAGAAATCAATGAAGAGAAGAAAAAGCTGCAGGTGATGGTGAAGATTTTTGGACGTAAAACGCCTTTAGAACTTAGCTTTATGCAAGTTGAGAAGGAATAGTAACGCATTATTTTATTATTATGGCGAAAGAAGTTGCTGGATTAATTAAATTACAGATTAAAGGTGGAGCGGCAAATCCGTCACCACCGGTGGGACCAGCATTAGGTGCCAAGGGAGTTAATATAATGCAGTTTTGTAAACAGTTTAATGGTCGTACACAAGACCAGGCCGGTAAATTACTTCCGGTAATTATTACTGTTTACGGCGACAAGTCGTTCGATTTCATTATAAAACAACCTCCCGTAGCTGTACAGTTGCTCGAATCAGCAAAAATCAAAAAAGGTTCTCCGGAACCTCATGTCAACAAAGTGGCCAGCGTTACCTGGGACCAGGTGCGCGAAGTGGCTGAAGGAAAAATGGCTGACTTGAATTGTTTTACTGTTGAATCGGCAATGAAAATGGTAGCTGGAACTGCCAGGAGTATGGGAATTACCGTAAAAGGTAAATCACCATTCAAAAATTAAATTAAATCTTTTTAAGAATGGGCAGAATTACGAAGAATACAAAGGCTTCGCTTGAAAAAGTCGACAGAACAAAATCTTATCCGATTGATGAAGCTGCCAAACTGGTAAAAGAAATTACTTTCACTAAGTTTGATGCATCGGTTGATTTGGATATCCGTTTGGGAGTCGACCCAAGAAAAGCCAACCAGATGGTTAGAGGCGTAGTTTCGTTACCCCATGGAACTGGAAAAGAGATTAAAGTGCTGGCTTTGGTTACCCCTGATAAAGAACAGGAAGCCAAAGATGCCGGAGCAGATTACGTAGGTTTGGACGATTATATCGAAAAAATCAAAGGTGGTTGGACCGATGTTGACGTGGTTATTACAATGCCCCCTGTTATGGGCAAAGTTGGCCAGTTAGGGCGAGTTTTAGGGCCCCGCGGTTTGATGCCTAACCCGAAAAGTGGTACTGTGACTATGGATATTGGAAAAGCCGTGTCAGAAGTAAAACAGGGTAAAATTGATTTTAAAGTCGATAAGTTTGGAATTGTGCATACAACAATTGGCAAAGTTTCCTTTTCTCCGGAAAAGATTAAAGAAAACGCCATTGAGTTTATCAATACCATTAATAAGTTGAAGCCCGTAGCTGCAAAAGGTACTTACATTAGAAGCATTTATCTCTCAAGTACTATGAGCCCTGGTATTAAAGTTGAACCCAAGTCAGTTGTGACGATAAAAGCAGAGTAAAAATGAAACGTACAGAAAAAGAAGTTATTATTAATGACCTGCAGGAGCAAGTCAACTCGTACAGCCATTTTTACCTCACTGACATTAGTGGATTGAACGCTGAAGATACCAGCGATTTAAGGAGACTATGTTTTAAACAAGATGTAAAACTGGTTGTTGCAAAAAATACACTACTTCGAAAAGCGCTTGAGAATTCTGGAAAGAATGCTGAAGAGCTTTACGATGCGCTAAAAGGGAACACCACGGTAATGTTTGCCGAAACCGGTAATGTACCTGCAAAACTGATTAAAGACTTCAGGAAAAAACACAACAGGCCAATTTTAAAAGCCGCTTTTGTTGAAGAATCAGTTTACATGGGTGAAAACCAGTTGGAAACACTGGTAACGGTAAAATCGAAAGACGAACTTATTGCCGACGTTGTTGCCTTGTTACAGTCACCAATGAAAACACTGCTTTCGCAGTTGCAGTCGGGTGGCGACACAATACATGGTGTTTTGGAAACACTGAAAGAGAGAGAATAATTTTTTAGAAATAAATTTTATAAAGTAAATAAAAATGGCAGATTTAAAACAACTTGCAGAAGAGTTAGTAAACTTGACTGTTAAAGAGGTTAACGAATTGGCTGAAATCCTGAAAGAGGAGTACGGAATCGAACCTGCAGCAGCCGCAGTAGCAGTTGCAGGGCCGGCAGCAGGTGGAGGTGAAGGCGAGGCCGCTGAAGAACAAACTGAATTTGATGTTGTATTAAAAGCAGCAGGTCAGTCAAAATTGGCAGTCGTTAAACTCGTTAAAGAATTAACTGGTCTTGGCCTCAAAGAAGCCAAAGCAGTTGTTGATGAAGCTCCAAAAGCTATTAAAGAAAAAGTTTCTAAAGACGAAGCTGAAGCGCTTAAGAGTCAGTTGGAAGAAGCAGGAGCAGAAGTTGAAGTTAAATAATTCGCAATCAGACCTTTTAACAAAGGTTGTATGGTTTAGAATCCTGCAAGGCAGGATTCTAAACCTTTTTGTGTATTTATATTATTTATATAATTAACCTGTATAAATACATGTCAGTAAATACAAAAATCGAGAGGATAAATTTTTCCTCATCACAGACAAGGTTTGATTACCCTGACTTCTTGGAAGTTCAAATTAAATCGTTTAAGGATTTTTTCCAGTTAAACACCACGCCTGAAAAGCGGAAGGAGGAAGGATTGTCACGGGTTTTCGAGGAAAATTTCCCGATTACGGACACCCGTAACAATTTTGTACTCGAATTCCTCGACTACCAGGTCGATCCGCCGAGGTATACCATTCAGGAATGCATCGAGCGTGGTTTAACTTTTAGTGTGCCTGTAAAAGCAAAACTGAAGTTATACTGTACCGATCCGGAGCACGAAGATTTCGATACCGTGGTTCAGGATGTGTACCTGGGAACAGTGCCCTACATGACCGAAAAAGGTACTTATATTATCAATGGTGCCGAACGCGTTATTGTATCACAGTTGCACCGTTCACCGGGAGTATTCTTCGGGCAAAGTTTGCATGCCAACGGCACAAAACTTTACTCGGCACGTATTATACCGTTTAAAGGATCCTGGATCGAGTTTGCAACCGACATCAACAGCGTGATGTTTGCATACATCGACAGGAAGAAAAAATTGCCGGTTACTACATTGCTTCGGGCAATTGGATACGAAAGTGATAAAGATATCCTGGAAATATTCAATCTTGCCGATGAAGTAAAAGTTTCCAAAACCGGACTGAAAAAAGTTATCGGTCGACGGCTGGCTGCCCGTGTGCTCAAATCATGGGTAGAAGACTTTGTAGACGAAGATACCGGTGAAGTTGTTTCCATCGAACGAAACGAAGTGATCATCGATCGCGAAACCGTGCTGGAAGAGGAACACATCGAAGAAATCCTTGAATCAGGAGTTAAAACCATTCTGCTTCATAAAGATGATCAGAGACAACAGGATTATGCAATTATTTACAATACATTGCAGAAAGACCCCTGTAACTCTGAAAAAGAAGCAGTGCTTCACATCTACCGGCAGTTGCGTAATGCAGAGCCACCTGATGAAGCAACGGCAAGAGATGTCATTGATAAGCTCTTTTTCTCCGATAAGCGTTATGATCTCGGGGAAGTTGGCCGTTACCGGATCAATAAGAAATTAGGGCTTAATGCGGAAGAAGAAAGCCGCGTGCTTACCAAGCAGGATATTATAGAAATTATCCGGCATCTGATTCAGTTGGTCAACTCAAAAACCGATGTCGATGATATCGATCACCTGAGTAACCGCCGTGTACGAACAGTTGGTGAGCAAATGTACAACCAGTTCGGAATTGGTCTGGCACGTATGGCACGTACCATTCGCGAGCGTATGAATGTTCGCGACAACGAGGTTTTTACTCCGATTGATCTTATAAATTCTAAAACACTTTCCTCGGTAATTAATTCATTTTTTGGGACAAATGCATTGTCGCAATTTATGGATCAAACCAACCCGCTTGCCGAAATGACGCACAAACGTCGTATGTCGGCACTGGGGCCAGGCGGCCTCTCTCGCGAAAGGGCCGGTTTCGAGGTTCGTGACGTTCACTATACTCACTACGGAAGGCTATGTCCGATTGAAACACCAGAAGGACCAAACATTGGTTTGATTTCTTCTCTTTGTGTTTTTGCAAAAATCACAGACCTTGGATTTATTTCTACACCTTACCGTAAAGTTCAGGAAGGAAAAGTTGACCTTTCCGATGAGGGAGCTGTTTATTTAACAGCAGAAGAGGAAGAAGGAAGAATTATTGCACAGGCAAACGCACCTATCGACGCCGACGGATATTTTATGAATCAAAAAGTAAAATCCCGTCTCGATGGTGACTATCCGCTGGTTGAAAAGGAAGAAGTGAATCTTATGGACGTTGGTCCGAACCAGATTGCATCTGTTGCAGCATCGCTGATTTCCTTCCTGGAACACGATGATGCCAACCGTGCATTGATGGGATCGAACATGATGCGCCAGGCAGTTCCGTTGTTGAGGCCGCAATCGCCAATTGTGGGTACAGGTCTCGAAGCAAGAGCAGCAGCCGACTCGCGGGTACTTGTTAAAGCTGAATTCGATGGGGTTGTTGAATTTGTTGATGCCAACCAGATTATTGTGCGGTATGATGTAACCGACGACGATCTTTTTGTAAGTTTCGACCCCGAGGTGGTTACTTACGATATGCAGAAATATTCAAAAACCAACCAGGGAACAACTGTCGACCTGAAGCCAACTGTGGTAAAAGGACAACGTATTACCAAAGGAGAAATACTCTCCGAAGGCTATGCGACAGAAAAAGGGGAACTGGCACTGGGCCGCAACCTCATGGTAGCATTTATGCCCTGGCAGGGATATAACTACGAGGATGCCATTGTGGTTTCAGAAAAGCTTGTTCGGGAAGATGTATTTACCTCAGTTCATGTTGACGAGTACAGCCTTGAAGTGCGCGATACAAAACGCGGCCTCGAGGAGTTTACTTCTGATATTCCGAATGTGAGCGAAGAAGCTACAAAAAATCTCGACGAAAACGGGCTTATTCGAATCGGTGCCAATGTTAAACCCGGAGACATTCTAATTGGTAAAATTACACCAAAAGGAGAATCCGATCCATCACCGGAAGAAAAACTGCTGCGTGCCATTTTTGGCGATAAAGCAGGCGATGTAAAAGATGCTTCATTAAAAGCCTCTCCATCGCTTTCAGGTGTGGTTATCGATAAGAAATTGTTCTCGCGCGTTGCAAAAGATAAAAAAGGAAAAACGGCGACTAAAGCGCTTCTCGATCAGATTGACGAGAAATTCGACAATGAAATCACCGCTTTAAGAGCCCGTCTCGAAGATAAACTTTTTACCCTCGTGAGTGGGAAAACTTCTCAGGGTGTAAAAGATTACTACGGCACTGAAATAATTCCGAAAGGAGTTAAATTCACGCTGAAACAATTGCAGGAAATTGATTACCTGAATGTGAATCCAACGAAATGGACTACTGACAAACAGAAAAATGATCTGATTTTCAGGGTAATCAATAACTATATAATGAAGCACAAGCAAGCTGATGCAGTAGCACGCCGCGAAAGGTACAATGTAACTATCGGCGACGAGCTGCCCGCAGGTATTATTCAATTGGCGAAAATTTTTATCGCTAAAAAACGCAAGCTTCAGATTGGTGATAAAATGGCGGGACGCCACGGAAACAAAGGTATTGTATCGCGTGTTGTACGTCAGGAAGATATGCCTTTCCTTGCTAACGGAACACCGGTTGATATTGTGTTAAACCCACTCGGGGTACCTTCGAGAATGAACCTCGGACAGATTTACGAAACTGTTTTGGGATGGGCCGGTTTAGAACTGGGAGTTAAATTCTCTACTCCAATTTTTGACGGTGCCGCACTCGAAGAGATTTCAGAGTACACTGATAAGGCAGGTCTTCCACGATTTGGTAAAACATCACTTTACGATGGCGAAACCGGGGAACCCTTTCACCAGCAGGCTACAGTTGGTGTCATTTATATGATGAAACTGGGCCACATGGTAGAAGATAAAATGCATGCCCGTTCTATCGGACCATACTCACTTATCACGCAGCAACCATTGGGTGGTAAAGCACAGTTTGGTGGACAAAGGTTTGGAGAGATGGAAGTTTGGGCACTCGAGGCATTCGGTGCATCACATATCCTTCAGGAAATTCTTACCGTTAAGTCGGATGATGTTATGGGACGTGCCAAAGCTTACGAAACCATTGTTAAAGGCGAACCAATGCCGCAACCCGGTATTCCTGAATCGCTCAATGTATTGTTGCACGAATTGAGAGGTCTGGGTCTCAGTATTAAGATGGAATAAAATTCCTCTTCATTTTATTGGTTCTGTTATAATGATTTTTAATTCAAATTATGGCATTCAGAAAAGATAACAAAGCAAAAGGTGGTTTCTCGAAAATTTCGATCAGTCTGGCTTCACCGGAAGAAATTCTGGAACGGTCATTCGGCGAAGTTTTGAAACCCGAAACTATAAACTACAGAACTTACAAACCTGAACGGGATGGTTTGTTTTGCGAGCGGATTTTTGGCCCTGTAAAAGATTACGAATGCCATTGCGGTAAATACAAACGAATCCGTTATAAAGGAATTGTTTGCGACCGTTGTGGTGTTGAAGTTACAGAGAAAAAAGTGCGTCGCGAACGTATGGGGCACATTGCACTGGTTGTGCCGGTGGCCCATATCTGGTATTTCCGTTCGTTGCCGAATAAAATCGGTTATTTGCTCGGCCTGCCAACCAAAAAACTCGATTCGATAATTTATTACGAACGATACGTGGTAATCAATGCGGGAGTAAAAGCTACCGACGGGGTGAAACAACTCGACTTCCTGACCGAAGAAGAATACCTCGACATTGTGGAAACTCTTCCGAAGGAAAACCATTTACTGGACGATGAAGACCCGAATAAATTCATCGCTAAAATGGGGGCGGAGGCGCTTTACGAAATTCTGGGCAGAATCGATTTGGATGACTTGTCATTTACATTGAGGCACAAAGCCAACACCGAAACTTCTCAGCAGCGTAAAAACGAAGCTTTGAAGCGTCTGCAGGTGGTTGAAGCTTTCAGGGCAAGTAAAAACCTGAACCGTCCGGAATGGATGATTGTCAGGGTTGTTCCTGTTATTCCGCCAGACCTGAGGCCACTGGTTCCGCTCGATGGCGGCCGTTTTGCTACGTCTGATTTGAATGACCTTTACCGGCGGGTGATTATCCGTAACAACCGTTTGAAAAGGTTGATCGAAATCAAAGCCCCCGAGGTTATTCTGAGAAATGAGAAACGAATGCTGCAGGAAGCTGTTGATTCGTTGTTCGATAATTCGAGAAAAGCAAATGCTGTTAAAACGGAAAATAACCGTGCATTGAAATCGCTTTCCGACAGTTTGAAAGGGAAACAAGGCCGGTTCCGTCAGAACCTGCTGGGTAAACGTGTCGACTATTCTGCACGTTCCGTGATTGTAGTCGGACCTAAATTGAAGGTTCACGAATGCGGTCTGCCCAAAGATATGGCGGCTGAACTTTACAAGCCTTTCATCATTCGGAAACTGATTGAGAGAGGAATTGTAAAAACCGTAAAATCAGCAAAAAAAATAGTTGACCGGAAAGACCCGGTTGTTTGGGAAATTCTGGAAAATGTTCTAAAAGGACATCCGGTGATGCTTAACCGTGCACCCACGCTGCACCGTTTATCAATACAAGCTTTTCAGCCAGTGCTGATTGAGGGTAAGGCAATTCAGTTGCACCCGCTTGTTTGTACCGGTTTTAATGCCGACTTCGACGGCGACCAGATGGCGGTTCACCTTCCGCTTGGAAACGCTGCTATCCTGGAAGCCCAGTTGTTAATGCTGGCTTCACATAACCTTATGAACCCTGCAAACGGCGCCCCTATTCAGGTTCCCTCGCAGGATATGGTTCTTGGCCTTTACTACATGACCAAACCGCGTGAAGGCTCGAAAGGCGAAGGAATGACTTTCTATTCACCCGAAGAAGTAATGATTGCTTATTCAGAAAAAGCAATTGATTTACACGCGGTAATTAAAGTGAAAGTTGAAGACGTTGACGAAAACGGCGAATTCTTTAAGCATATCATTGAAACTACCGTTGGCCGTATTCTTTTTAATGAATATGTACCACGGCAGGTAGGATACATTAATCAGTTGCTTACCAAAAAATCGTTAAGGACAATTATTGCAGATGTTTTCAAAAAATGTGGAAATGCTGAGACTGTAACTTTCCTCGATGCGATTAAAGATTTGGGATATAACATGGCATATCGCGGCGGATTGTCGTTTAACCTTGCCGATGTTATTATTCCTGAAGATAAGGAGAAGATTGTTGGCGATGGATACCAGGAAGTTGAGGAAATAATCAACAATTATAACATGGGATTCATAACCAACAACGAACGTTATAACCAGGTTATCGATATCTGGACACATGCCAACTCGAAACTGACGCATTCAGTAATGAAAACCATTAGTACCGACAAGCAGGGCTTCAATTCAATTTATATGATGCTCGACTCAGGTGCCCGTGGTTCGAAAGAACAGATCAGGCAGCTTTGCGGTATGAGGGGATTGATGGCGAAACCGCAGAAATCAGGCTCAACCGGCTCACAGATTATAGAGAATCCGATTCTTGCCAACTTTAAAGAAGGATTGTCGGTACTTGAATACTTTATCTCTACTCACGGTGCACGTAAAGGTTTGGCCGATACCGCACTTAAAACAGCCGATGCCGGTTATCTTACCCGTCGTCTGGTTGATGTGGCCCAGGATGTTATTATCTCAGAACCCGATTGTGGTACATTGCGTGGCCTGGTGGCTTCGGCAATCAAGAATAACGAAGAAGTTGTTGCTTCGCTTCAGGAGCGGATTATTGGCCGTACTTCGGTACACGATATTTATCATCCCATTAGCGGCGACTTGATTGTAAAATCTGGAGACCGGATTACAGAAGAAGTTGCTGCAGCAATTGAAGAGTCACCAATTGAAAACGTTGAAATCCGTTCGGTACTTACCTGCGAATCCAAAATCGGGGTATGTACAAAATGTTACGGACAGAACCTTGCCAACGGCGATATGGTTCAGAAAGGCGAATCGGTAGGTGTAATTGCTGCCCAGTCGATTGGTGAACCCGGAACACAGCTTACTTTGCGTACTTTCCACGTAGGTGGTATTGCAGGAAACATTTCAGCACAGTCGACAGTGGAAGCCCGTTATGACGGATATGCTGAAATTGAAGAACTGCGTGCTGTCGAGAAAAAGGATGAAGAGGGCAATCCGGTTGATATAGTTGTTAGTCGTTTGGCCGAGCTGAAAATTATCGATAAAAATACCAAAATTCCGCTTTCTACCCACACTATTCCCTATGGTTCACGACTGTATGTGAAAAACGGGGAGGAAATCAGAAAAGGTAAATTATTGTGCGAATGGGATCCGTTTAACGGTGTAATTATTACTGAATTTGACGGGACCATTGAGTTTGAAAACCTGATTGACGGAATTACCTATCGCGAGGAATCGGACGAACAAACCGGTTACAGCGAAAAAGTAATTATTGAAACCAAGGATAAGACCAAAAACCCAACATTGAAAATTATGGATAAAAACGGAGAAATGATCCGTTCTTATAACCTGCCGGTAGGAGGCCATATTTCAGTGTCGCAGGATCAGAAAGTAAAAGCCGGCGATGTATTGGTGAAAATACCGAGAGCCGCCGGAAAAGCCGGCGACATCACCGGTGGTCTGCCACGTGTTACAGAACTGTTTGAAGCACGGAACCCGTCTAATCCGGCAGTGGTTTCCGAAATCGACGGCGAAGTATCACTTGGTAAAATAAAACGCGGAAACCGCGAGATTATCATTACCTCGAAAACCGGAGACGTGAAGAAATACCTTGTTCCGCTGTCGAGGCAGATTTTGGTTCAGGAAAACGACTATATCCGCGCAGGTACATCACTTTCCGACGGTGCAACAACTCCGTCTGATATCCTTGCAATTAAAGGGCCGACTGCTGTTCAGGAATATATTCTGAATGAAGTGCAGGATGTTTACCGGATGCAGGGTGTGAAGATCAATGATAAACACTTCGAGATAATCATCCGTCAGATGATGCGGAAAGTGACTATTGAAGACCCGGGT
>DATFJO010000661.1:0-3001 GCA_035269145.1 Tangfeifania sp.
GATTGCGGCACCCAGTTTTTTGGTGCTGTGGGAATCTGGTGTGGATTGACTGCGGAAACTACTATCCGTAATAACGAAATTTACGATTTGCCCTACACCGGTGTTTCAGTTGGCTGGATGTGGAGTCCACAGCCCACACCATGCCGCGACAATAAAATCGGGGGCAACCATATTCATCACATCATGAATATTTTAAGTGACGGCGGTGGAATTTACATGCTTGGTTTGCAGCCTGGCAGCAAATTAGTAAACAACCGGATCCACGACGTGAAAATTAATGCCGGCCGCGCCGAAAGCAACGGAATGTTTTTGGATGAAGGAACAACCGATGTTGTTGTGGCAAAAAATCTGATTTACAACATTGCCAAATCGCCGCTTCGTTTTCACCGGGCTACTACCAACCTGGTAAAAAATAATTACCTGTTTTGCACGGATGATAATCCGCCCATTCGTTATAATAATACTGATGAAAAAGATATTAAGAAAGTGAAAAACAAAGTTTATCATCAGAATGATGAGGACTATCATGAAGCTTTGGAAGAAGTGATTGAGAAATGGAAATAACATGCTTTTTAATTATATTTGATGTATGAGAGAAGCGAAAAGTAAAATATTAAAACAGATAAAAAAGATTGTAAAAGAAAGGGAGCCTTCTGCAAAAATTTATCTGTATGGTTCCAGATCGCGCGGAACAGAAACAAGGGAATCGGACTGGGATTTATTGATTTTGCTGGATAAGGATAGCATTACTTCTGAAAAGGAAAGAGAGTTAACTTATCCTTTGTTTGACCTTGAATTCGATACTGGGGAAGTAATCAGTCCCATGGTTTACAGTGAAAAAGAGTGGAAATCCAAATATCGGGTTACTCCTTTTTACCAAAATATAATGAAAGAAGGAATACTGTTATGACCGAATATCAACCTGAAGATTACATAAAATATCGGATTAGGCGGGCAAATGAAACCATTCAGGAAACTCATACGCACATTGAAAATAAATTTTGGAATACAGCTATAAACAGGATGTATTACGCTTGTTTTTATGCGATTAGTGCCTTGCTGACAAAAGAGAAGATAGAAGTTTCCAGTCATTCCGGGGTGAGACAAAAGTTCGGTGAGTATTTTGTGAGAACAGGAAAGATAGAGAGAAATTTGGCAAAACATTTCACTGAACTTTCTGAGAAACGACATAAAGGAGATTATAACGATTTTTTTGATTACGATGAAGAAACTGTTTTGCACTTGTTTCCCTATTCCCAAAGATTAATCCAGGAAGTTGAGAAGCTTTTAGATGAATGATTTATTACCATTCAGAATTTTCATTTTTTTGCGAAGTTTTCATCAAATCCTTACATCAACTTCCATTTCTAAAAACAGTAGTCTGGTTTTGTTTTTGCAGGAATAGAATAAAACTCAAAAATAAAATGTTATGCGATTATTTGACAACCAGATTACTTCCGTTAATAAAAATGAGATTCAGGATATAATTGAAAATCACGCGCACGATTTGTCGGCAGGATTACAGCCTTTGATGGACAGAATTGGCGATGCCCGGATTGTTATGCTGGGAGAAGCTTCCCACGGCACGCATGAGTACTACATCTGGAGAGCATTCATTACAAAAAAACTGATAGAAGAAAAAGGATTCAATTTAATTGGTGTTGAAGGCGACTGGCCTGACTGCTACCGGATAAACCGTTATGTGCGGAATTATGAAGAAAGTGGGGAAACAGCTCCCGAAGTGTTGAAAAAATTCCACAGGTGGCCTACATGGATGTGGGCAAACTGGGAGATTGCTTCGCTAATGGAATGGCTGCAGAATTACAATAAGAACAACAATAACCGTGTGGGATTTTACGGACTCGATGTTTACAGTTTATGGGAATCGCTTGATGCTGTAATGGATTATTTACGGAAAAATGATCCTGAAGCACTTGCCGCAGCACAAAAGGCTTATCAGTGCTTTGAACCTTTCAACAGGGAGGGGCAGGATTATGCTCTTTCTACCCGTTTCGCCCCCGAAACATGTGAACAGGAGGTGCTCGATTTGTTAAGTGAAATTCGCAATCGTGTGCCTTTGTATGACAGCGATCCGGAGGCTCCGTTTAACACCGAACAAAATGCATTGGTTGCCGCAAATGCCGAACGTTATTACCGTGCAATGATAAAAGGCGGTCCTGAATCGTGGAACATCCGCGACAGGCACATGACCGAAACGCTTGAGAAACTACTCAATTTTAATGGTCCGGAATCGAAAGCTGTTTTGTGGGAGCACAATACCCACATTGGCGATGCCCGTGCAACTGATATGCATCGTGGCGGAATGGTAAATGTTGGTCAGCTTGTGCGCGAAAAATGGGGGAAATCTTCTACAGTTTTCGTCGGATTTGGTTCATACGAAGGTTCTGTTATTGCCGGAGACTCATGGGGAGCCGAAATGCAGGAAATGCATGTTCCCAAAGCCCGTGAAAACAGTTGGGAAGATTTACTGCACAGATCAAAGCCGGAAAATAAAATAATTATTTCAGACGACATCAAAGAATACAAGCAGATGCAAAAACGGCTAAATCACCGTGCCATCGGAGTAGTGTACGATCCGGGAATGGAACATTACGGAAACTATGTGCCAAGCATGATTCCCGAGCGCTACGATGCTTTTGTTTTTATCGATAAAACCAAAGCGCTTCATGCCATAAATACCCGTAAAGAAAAAATGCTGACACCCGAAACATATCCGTTTGGTGTATGATTTTACAGGAATCAGGTTTCAGAAAAATTAACCTGGCTCGGGTGAAAAAGCGCGCGGATAGTCGCGTGCAAGTAGCGTTGAAGCTAAAGTTACAGCATTTATATCGAGGTGCTCTGTCCAGGTAGCTGCTTTTTGGTTTGAATCATTCATCCAGAATTCTTCAATTTCATTTGTCATTGAATGGTATTCTTCCAGCTTATTGAGATTGATGTCCAATTCTCCGAATTGGTTTTTCAAACCATGCAGTGTTCT
>DATFJO010000662.1:0-2648 GCA_035269145.1 Tangfeifania sp.
AGGTGGACAGTTTCTCGGGAGTTGAAAAATTGTACAATCAGGGTAACCAGCCATGTTTGCACCAGTCGTGGCTGTTTAACTATTCCGGAAAACCATGGCTTAGCCAAAAATGGACCCGCATTATTTGCAACGAATTTTACGGAACCGAACCTTTGCATGGCTATGGTTACGGCCAGGATGAAGACCAGGGACAATTGGGCGCCTGGTATGTAATGGCTGCGCTCGGGTTATTCGATGTTCAGGGACATGCTGCGGCAAACCCAACTTTCCAGTTTGGCAGCCCGCAATTCAAAAAAGTAATCGTTCAGCTTTCAAACGACCCTGATAAAAAACTGGTCATTGAAACAAAAAACAACTCAGCCGAAAACTATTACGTAAAAGAACTGGTTTTTAATGATGAAACAATTAAAAACACATGGATGGAAAGAGAAAAGCTCATGCAGGGAGGTAAATTGACCTTCACGATGGATTCAATTCCCAATAAAAATTGGGGTGTTGCAACGCCTCCTCCATCAATGAGCGGGGAAACTTTTAAGAACTGAAAATCAAACAAATAACCTATGAAACTACTAAAACCGATATCAATTTTATTACTTGCAGGATTTCTTTCCACCGGGTCATTTGCACAGAAAAAAGAAATCCTGCTCAATAAGGAATGGAAAGCCAAAAGAGCCAGCGAAATAATGGCTGACGGAACCGTAATTTCTTCGCCTTCATTCAAATTTTACGACTGGATGGATGCAGTAGTACCTGGAACAGTTTTAACCACGTTACTTCATAACGAAAAAGTTCCCGATCCGTTTTTCGGGATGAACAACGAACAAATTCCGGATATTTACGATGTGGGTGCCGGGTTTTATACCTACTGGTTTCACAATCAGTTTTCATTGCCCGAAATTAAACCTAATCAACAGGTTTGGCTTAAATTCAGGGGAATCAACTATTCGGCTGATATTTTCCTGAATGGGGAGCGAATCAGCTACGACACGCACGAAGGAATGTTTTTGCGCGAAAAGTACCTGATAACATCGCATATCAATACATTGGAACCAAACAACCTGGCAGTAATTGTGCACCCACCCAATCCGGTGGGAGAAGCAAATGGTGGCCAGGGAGGCGATGGAACCATCGCCCGCTCAGTGACGCAGCAGTACACCCCCGGCTGGGACTGGGTTTGCCCGGTTCGCGACCGAAACACAGGAATCTGGGACAAAGTTTCGTTGGAAATTACCGGACCTGTGGATATCCGCGATCCGTATGTGAAAACAAAGGTGCCCGGGAAACGACTTCCCGGGGATAATCAGGAGCCGGCTTTTCTTAGCATTTCTGCTGATTTGGTAAATGCATCAGAAGAAAAACAGGAAGGAACGTTGGTTGCAAAAATAGGGAATGATGAATGGACGGTTTCCACATCTCTTTTACCGGGTGAACAAAAAACGGTTGTTTTTCATGAAATAAAAATAGACAATCCAAAACTCTGGTGGCCCAACGGAATGGGCGAACCGAACCTATATGACATTGAAATTCAGTTTGAACAAAACCAGGAAATTACCGATTCTGAATCATTTCGTTTTGGAATTCGGGAAACCGGAAACTATTTCGATGAAAAAAGTGGCGGTCGTGTTTTTCTCATCAACGGACAAAAAATATTTGTGAAAGGTGGCAACTGGATTTCATCGGATTTACTGCTGCGTCACACACCCGAACGCTATGAAGCGGAAGTGAGGATGCACGCAGAAATGAACATGAACATGATTCGGATTTGGGGCGGTTCCATCACCGAGCGACCTGAATTTTACGAAGTATGCGACGAATACGGAATCCTGGTCTGGCAGGATTTGTGGGTGACGGGCGACTGTAACGGCCGGTGGTTTGATCCCATGAAAAAAGAATCGCAGGCACGCCGGCACGATTATCCGGATGATCATTCGTTGTTTATACGCTCGGTGATCGACCAGGTTAAAATGCTGCGCAACCATCCCAGTCTTTATTTATGGTGCGGTGGAAATGAATATCCACCTTCAAAAAATATCGATGAAAAACTGGAGAATGAAATCTTTCCAAAATATGATGAAACACGTTACTACCTAAATCAGTCAACATCGCCTGAATTGGCACGAAACACCATTGGCGGCGGAGGTGACGGACCTTATGGATTGCAGGATCCACGGCGTTTTTTCGCAACGCCTTCGTATCCGTTCAATCCTGAAATCGGGTCGGTGGGAATGCCCAATGTGGAAACCATGCGCAAAATGATGGATGAACAGGATTTGCAGCCACCACGTAACGACCGCCCCAACCAGGTTTGGCGTTACCACAAATACATTGGTTACCGCGATGCCATTGAAAACTTTGGTGAAATTGAAGGGATTGAAGATTTCTGTGAAAAAGCACAGGTGGTGAATTACGAACAGTACCGTGCGCTGCAGGAAGGATTTAACGCAGGAATGTGGAATATGTATACCGGAATGCTGGTTTGGAAAAATCAGAATCCGTGGACCTCGCTGCGCGGCCAGTTTTACGATGTTTTTCTCGACCAAAACGGAGGTTTTTACGGATACATGCACGGTGCAAAACCGTTGCATGTTCAGTTAAATTTGAATGACACAAGCATTTGCGTTGTAAATAATTCATTGGCTGAGGCAGAA
>DATFJO010000663.1:0-9916 GCA_035269145.1 Tangfeifania sp.
AATCAATTGTTGGATTTCTGAATTTTTAAGTAGTTGAAAATGTGACAAATGTCATGTTTTAGATATTTGAAACCCCTCTTCCGGGCACTAATTTTTTTAAAATTCCAGGTTAATTGTATGTTATTTAAAAAAGTTTTATACAGTGTATATTGTAGATTATTCTTTGAATAATTATTTTTGGTTTCACTTCGTAAAAAAAAATTGTGTTTTGCTTTCAAATTTACAAAAAGTGTGTGCGAATGTGCTTTTGTAAAAATTGAGGAACAATATTAAAAAGGAAAAAATGATGCAGATGAGATTACCTGAGGAGCAGGGGTTGTACAACCCTGCAAATGAGCATGATAATTGTGGAATTGGTTTTGTAGCCCACATAAAAGGTAAACCCTCTCACAATATTATTGAAAGAGGCCTGGAAGTGCTTCGCAATATGGATCACAGGGGAGCTATCAGTGCCGATAATTCTACCGGCGACGGTGCCGGAATATTGCTCCAGATACCCCATGAATTTATTACCGAAGTTTTAAAATTGGATGTAGGTGAACACGGGAAATACGGAACCGGTTTGGTTTTTCTTCCTAAGGATGAAAATGAATCCGGTACGTGTCTGGAGGTTTTGACCAGGCATATTAAAAACGAAGGATTGACACTGGTCGACTACCGCGATGTTCCGGTTGACAGCTCGGCGCCAGGAGAAATTGCCAAATCGAACGAACCGGCCATTAAACAGGTTTTCGTAAAAGCCAACCTCGAGCGCGATGACCTTGAGCGCAAATTGTATATTGTGCGAAAATTGGTAGAAAAAGAGATCAGGGATTCGAATTTGAAATGCAAAAACAATTTTTACCAGCCCAGTTTTTCAGCAAAAATTATTGTTTACAAAGGAATGCTGACTCCCGATCAGTTGCGCGATTATTACAAAGATTTTAAGCACGAAAAATTTACCAGCGCAATTGCACTGGTCCATTCCCGGTTCAGCACAAATACATTTCCTACCTGGGATTTGGCCCAGCCATTCCGCATTGTTGCCCACAACGGTGAAATCAACACAGTAAAAGGAAACCGTTTGTGGATGCAGGCGCGCGAAGCTTTGATGAAATCGGAAGTTTTTGGCGACGACCTTGGAAAAGTGCTTCCGGTAATTGAGTCGGGGAAATCAGATTCTGCGTCGTTCGACAATGTGCTCGAGTTTTTGCACATGGCTGGCCGCACTCTCCCACATTCATTGTGCATGATGATTCCGGAGTCGTTCAACGAAAAAAACCCGATTCCTGAAAGTTTGAAAGCATTTTATGAATACCACTCTACAATTATGGAACCTTGGGATGGTCCTGCGTCCATGGTTTTTTCCGATGGCCGTTACATTGGCGGAACGCTCGACCGGAACGGATTGAGACCATCGCGTTATGTGATTACCAACAATGATTTGATTGTAATGGGTTCTGAAGTAGGAGTGCAAGCTTTTGGTCCCGATGAAATTGTATCGAAAGGACGCCTGCGCCCCGGAAAAATATTACTGGTCGATACGCAGCTCGGAATTATCATCCCCGACGAGGAGGTAAAAGATCAGCTCAGTCATCGAAATCCGTATCAGATGTGGCTGAAGGAGAACCGTTTGATGATGGATGACATTCAGGTGAAAAAACGGGTTCCATCGGCTTTGGAAGAATTCCCGACTTATGCGAAGGCTTTTGGTTATTCCAAAGAAGACATGTATGAGCTTATAAAACCGATGAGCGAAAAAGCAGCCGAGCCCACCAATTCAATGGGGAATGATGTGCCAGCGGCTGTTTTCTCCGACAAACCCAAAAGGTTTTTCGAATATTTCAAACAGAATTTTGCGCAGGTAACCAATCCGGCAATCGACCCGATTCGCGAAGGTTTGGTAATGGCGCTTACAAATTATATCGGGTCATTGCATTCAAATATTCTTGTGGAAACACCTGAACATTGCAAGCTGATTAAGTTTACCGGGCCGCTTGTTACCAATACCGACCTTCGGAAAATAAAAGACATGAAGGACGAAATGTTTTCGCATAAGGTAATCGATATGCTGTTCCCGGTTGAAAAAGGATCGAAAGGATTTGAAGCCGCACTGGATAATATGCTGAAAGAAGCTGAAAAAGCAGTGGATGACAAAAAAAACTACATTATTCTGAGCGATCGGAAAATAAGCAAAGAAAAGGCTGCAATTCCCTCACTGCTGGCAGTTTCAATGGTTCACCACCATCTTATTAAAAAACAAAAACGTATGCAGGTGGGCCTAATTGTTGAAACGGCTGAAGCCCGCGAAGTGAACCATTTTGCACTGCTGCTCGGTTTCGGGGCGAGTGTTATCAATCCTTACCTGGCTTTTGCCGCCATCGACCACATGGTGAAAGAGGGTAAAATTGATCTGGAATACAAGGAAGCCCGAAAAAATTTCATTAAAGCCATTGACAAAGGCCTGCTGAAAGTTTTTTCCAAAATGGGAATTTCAACCCTGCGCAGTTACCATGGCGCGCAGATTTTTGAATCTATTGGTGTCAGCCGTGAATTAATTGATAAGTATTTTACCGGAACTGCTGCCAAAATAGGTGGAATAGGTCTCGAAGAAATTTGTAAAGAGGCCACCATGTTTCACGAAACCGCTTTTAAAACACAGATAACACCCCAGCCTTTCAATTTTGAGAATAACGGCGTTTATGCCTGGCGGAAAAACGGGGAGCACCATGCCTGGAACCCCGAAACAATTGGATTACTTCAATGGTCGACCCGCACAAATGACTATAAAAAATTCAAACAGTTTACATCGCTGGTTGACGAGCAAAACCGCAAACCTGCATTTATCAGGAGCTGTTTTAAATTCAAACGAAATCCCATTCCGATAGATCAGGTTGAATCGGAAGAAGATATCACAAAACGCTTTGTTACGGGTGCAATGTCGTACGGTTCAATAAGTAAGGAAGCGCACGAAGCGCTGGCAGTTACTATGAACACCATTGGCGGCCGCAGCAATACCGGTGAAGGAGGCGAAGATCATGAACGTTTCGGGACCATCCGCAACAGTAAAATAAAACAGGTGGCTTCGGGCCGGTTTGGCGTAACAAATAATTACCTGATAAACGCGGAAGAACTGCAGATTAAAATTGCACAGGGAGCAAAACCCGGCGAAGGCGGCCAGCTTCCGGGATACAAGGTGAATAAAATCATTGCCAAAACCCGTAATTCCACACCTGGAATTACACTCGTTTCGCCGCCACCACATCACGATATTTATTCCATTGAAGATTTGGCGCAACTCATTTACGATCTGAAAGTTACGAATCCCACTGCAAAAGTTTCGGTGAAACTTGTTTCCGAAGATGGAGTGGGAACTATTGCAGCCGGCGTTTCCAAAGCCTTTGCCGATATTATTACAATTGCCGGTGCATCGGGTGGAACAGGCGCAAGTCCTGCCAGTTCTATCAAACATGCCGGCTTGCCGGTGGAACTCGGGATTGCCGAAACGCAGCAAACACTGGTGTTGAACAATCTTCGCGGAAGGGTAAAACTGCAGGTCGACGGCCAGTTGAAAACCGGTCGCGATGTGATTTCTCTTGCCTGTCTCGGTGCCGAAGAATTTGGCTTTTCAACAGCTCCGCTCATCGCCCTTGGCTGCGTAATGATGCGCAAGTGCCACATGAATACCTGTCCGGCAGGAATTGCTACCCAGGATGAAGCATTGCGTAAAAGGTTTATCGGAAAAGCGCAATATACCATCAACTATTTTAAGTTTCTGGCAAAAGAAATCAGGGAATACCTGGCAGAAATGGGGTTCACAAAATTTGAAGACATTGTTGGGCGCACCGATCTGCTGGAAGTGGATAAAGAGGTGGTTAACTGGAAGTCGAAAAATGTCGATTTCTCAGCGATTTTGTACATGCCCGAAGAAGCAAAAAAATTCCCGATTCATAACCTGCATCCCAACACCCGGAAAAACGAAGGGCACATTGACCTGGATTTGATTAAGGAAGCAAGAAAAGCCATCCGCGGGGCCGAGAAAGTTTGGATTTCGCATAAAATTATGAATATCGACAGAACCACAGGAGCCATGCTTTCAGGTGAAATCTCCAAAAGATACGGCGAAGCAGGTTTGCCCGATGATACAATTAACTGCACTTTCCACGGAACAGCCGGACAAAGCTTCGGTGCTTTTTTGGTGAAAGGAGTTACTTTCAGGCTGGAGGGAGATTCCAACGATTACATAGGGAAAGGTTTATCGGGCGGAAAAATAATTGTAGTCCCGCCGTTTGGTTCCACTTTCAAACCCGAAGAAAATATAATTATCGGGAACACATCGTTTTACGGAGCAACCCGCGGAGAAGCTTATATCAGGGGAGTTGCCGGCGAACGCTTTTGTGTAAGAAACTCGGGCGTACATGCTGTTGTTGAAGGTACCGGCGACCATTGCTGCGAATACATGACCGGCGGCAGGGTAGTTGTGCTGGGTTCAACCGGCCGGAATTTTGCTGCCGGTATGAGTGGCGGTATTGCTTATGTTTTGGACAATACCGGCAACTTTGATTACTACTGTAACAAAGGCCTCGTTGATTTGACAGCGGTTGAGGATAAAACAGATATAAATGAATTGCAGTCGCTGATAAACAATCACCTTGTACATACCCAAAGTACGCTGGCTGCCAAAATTCTTACCAACTGGGATGAATATTTGCCAAAATTTGTAAAGGTAATTCCTTTCGAATACCGGAAGGTTATGGAAGAACAAAAGCTTATTGAGTTGCAGAAAAAACTGCAGCTTACAGAAGACGACCCGTCACGCCACGAATAATTAGTATTAACACTGAAAAATTACGACATAAGATATGGGAGATCCAAAAGGTTTTATAACAGTGCCACGCCAACCGGCAGGATACCGTCCGGCAAAAGAGAGGATTTACGATTATGGAGAAGTTGAACAAACCCTGAATGATAAAGAAAGAAGACAGCAGGCCTCACGGTGTATGGATTGCGGCATTCCGTTTTGTCACTGGGGGTGCCCGGTGGGAAGCAAGATTCCGGAATGGCAGGATGCTCTCTACCGCGGAAATAAAGAAGAAGCCTACCTGGTTTTGCAGTCAACAAACAGCTTTCCTGAAATTACCGGCAGAGTTTGCCCGGCGCCATGCGAAAAAGCTTGTGTTCTGGAAATTCATGAAGAGCCCGTAACCATCCGCGAAAATGAATGTGCCACCATCGAGCAGGCTTTTGAGGCCGGACTTGTAATTCCAAATCCGCCGCAAACCCGCACCGGCAAAAAAGTGGCCGTTATCGGTTCAGGCCCGGCAGGGCTTTCGGCAGCCGATTTGCTTAATAAGGCTGGCCATCACGTTACCGTTTTCGAAAAGAGCGATGCCATTGGCGGATTGCTTCGTTACGGCATTCCCGATTTTAAACTGAATAAACGCGTTATTGACCGGCGGCTTTCAATTTTTGCCGATGAAGGAATTGAATTCAAAACCGAGGTTAATGTCGGACAGGATATTACCAAAAATGAATTGCTGAAAGAGTTTAATGCCGTTCTTATTGCAGTGGGAGCAGAGCAACCCCGTGATTTGGCTGTTGAAGGGCGCGACCTTGAAGGGGTGCATTTTGCCATGGATTTTCTCACATGTCAGAATAAGATCAATTCAGGTAAGAATGTTTCTGAGGCCGAAAAGATTTCAGCGAAAGATAAAAATGTGCTGGTGATTGGCGGCGGCGACACCGGATCTGACTGCGTAGGAACTTCAATTCGGCAGAAAGCCAGGTCGGTTACCCAGATTGAAATCCTTCCAAAACCATCCGAGAAACGTACTGAAAACGATCACTGGCCTTACTGGCCAAATACTTTGCGTACTTCCAGCTCGCACGAAGAAGGATGTGAGCGCCGCTGGAGCCTGTCTACCAAACAGTTTGTAGGAGAAAAAGGGAAACTGAAACAGGTGGAAGTGGTTCAGGTAGAATGGAATAAAGATGAAAATGACAGATGGGTCATGACCGAGGTTCCCGGAACCGTTGAGAAAATAGATGCAGAACTTGTTCTGTTATCAATGGGATTCACACAACCTGTACATAGCGGATTGTTGGATGCCCTGGACGTTGAATACGACCAGCGCGGCAATGTAAAGGTAGATGCCCGGAAACAAACTTCAGTAAATAAAATATTTGCAGCAGGCGATGCCGAAAAAGGAGCCACACTTGTAGTGCATGCTATTGAAGCGGGGAAAGTGGCTGCGCACGAAATAGATGCTTTTCTTGCTGAAGAAGGAAAATGAACATTTTAATTGCATAAATGGATAATGAAAAGTGGCGGTTCAGGTTTGAATCGCTTCTTTTTTTATAGGGTCAGCGGAATGTCATCCGGTCGTTGATGTTTCCAGCGGCGATGCGACCAAAGGTAATACTCCGGCTGTTCTTTTATAACTTCCTCCATTTTTTCAATGTAGGCTCCCATAATTTCAGCTTCGGTTTTCCGGGTTGGGTTTTCAAATAAAAGTTCGAAACTTGTTCTGTATTTTCCGCGTTCTGCTTTTTCAATTTTCTGAAAGAAAACCGGGTAGTTAAAACGTTTCGAAATGGTTGCCGGTCCGGGGTAGAACATGGTGTCGCGGTTTAAAAATTTCATCCAGAATTTATGAAAAAATGGCGGTGTTTGGTCGGCAGCCAGCCACGCAAAAACAGGTTCTTTATTTTTTTCGGCAGCAACTAAGGCACGCAGCACCGATGAGTTTGAAACAAGATGTGAACCCGTGGTTTGGCGCGATTTGTTTAAATATGCATCAAACTGTTGGTTGTGAAGAGGTTTGTAAACTCCCAGTATTTTGTGCTTTATGCGAAGCGGAAAACAACTGCTCCATTCCCAGTTGCAGTAATGCATGGTCAGCACCACCACACTGCGTCCCTTATCATAAAACCGGTTTATTTCTTCCGGGTTTTCAATCACCATTCGCTCCCGGAAATCATTTTCGGTCATTCGGTGCATTTTGATGGCTTCAAGTATTAAATCGCACAGGTGATGATAAAACTTTTTTGAAATATTTTTCAGTTCACTTTCTGTTTTATCAGGAAAAGAGTTTTTGAGGTTTTCTGCCACCACTTTTTTACGGTACCCCGCAATGTGGAAGACCAAAAAAAACAGCACATCAGAAAAGATGTAAATGACCTTAAAGGACAGCCTTGCTATCTGCTTTAAAATGAAAATACCAATATTGGTGAAAATTGCAGAGCCCATGTTTGATTTAAATGAGGCAGTAAAACTACATTTTTTTAATAAAAATATGGTTAAAAACTACTTTTTACTTTCTATCTTCGGCATAAAAATAAAGGGAATTATGAAGACTCAGATAACTTTTTTAATGATGTTTTTTTCAATTGGTTTATTGGCTCAGCCGGAAATAATCGCTCACAGGGGCGCATCTTACCTGGCGCCTGAAAATACCCTTGCGGCGGCCAATCTGGCCTGGGAACTTAATGCCGATGCCGTTGAAATTGATATTTACCTTACACAGGATAACCGGGTAGTTGCAATTCACGATAAAGACACGAAACGAACCTGCCTGGGCAAGAAGAACATGAAAATTGCCAATACGCCCTCTGAGGTTTTGCGCGAACTGGATGCAGGTGTCTGGAAGGATGAAAAATACAAGGGAGAAAAAATTCCGTTTCTTTCCGAGATCATTGAAACTGTTCCTCCGCAAAAAACGCTGGTGGTTGAAATAAAATGTGGCAGTGAAGTGTTGCCCCATCTTAAACGTGTGGTTGATAACAGCGGGAAAAAAGACCAGATTGTTTTTATTGCTTTTGGCTGGGACACCATTCTAAATACCAAAAAAGTATTTCCTGAAAATAAATGTTACTGGTTGAGTTCGGTAAAAGTCGGATTAAAAAACAAAATGGAGCAAGCGGCTGAAAAAGGCCTGGAGGGGGTGAACCTGAACCATAAAATTATTGATGAAAAAGTGATGCAGATGGCAGCAGAAAATAATTTGGAAGTGCTCACCTGGACTGTTAACGATCCCGAAGAAGCCAAACGCCTGGACCAACTTGGTGTGGCCGGAATTACTACCGACCGGCCAGGATGGCTCAAAGAACAGATGGGAAATTAAAATCACACAGAATAAAAAAAGAGGTCTCCCAATTTCAGGAAACCTCTTTTTTTATTGTGCAAATAGTTTTTACCTGAAGCCTCTGAATCCACCTGCAATTACAGATAAGAGGAGGAGTACAATAAAAATCCAGAAAATGATTTTGGCTATACTGGCTGCACCAGCAGCAATACCGCCAAAACCAAACAATGCCGCAATCAGGGCAATTACAAGAAAGATAATTATTAAACGTAACATATTATTTGATTTATATAATTAAAAAAGAATTCCGGCATAAACCTGGATAACTGTATTTTTAGCATCGCCAAGCATTACTTCAGTTGGCTCGTCGTCTTTGGCTACTTGTGTTAAACCCAGGTTATAATTGAATCCAAAAACAAGCGGGTCAATTGTAAATCCCAGTCCGCCTGTAAGACCAACCTCGAATGCATTAAAGTTTTCGCGGTCAAGCTCGTCGGTAGAATCGATGTTGAAAAATTCCAGTACTTCGGCATCGGTATCTACATTTGCCCCGGCCAGGTAACTGAAATACGGTCCGAGCTGGAATTCAAAATCGCGCGACAGGTTAAACACCAGTTTAACCGGAAGATCGATATAATTTAAATTAAATTGTGTTTCACCGTCGGCAATCGCACTTTCATCATAGTTTAATTTGAATCCTTTCGCTGAGTACAATAACTCGGGCTGGATGGAAAATGATTCAGTGATGCCTATTTTGTTAAAGACACCGGCATGAAATCCTGCTTTCAGGTTACTATCGTCGTTTCCTTCAACCGTCATATTCGAGAGATTTAATCCTCCTTTAAAACCGAACCGGGAATTCTGCCCGAAAGTGTAAATGCTTGCGGATAATAGTATTAACGACAAAAATAAAATCTTTATTAGTTTCTTCATAATTGATAAATTTTAAATGTTTGTATGATTACGAATTATCTATTTCTCCCTCTTTGGCAGCTTCTTTCAGTTCTTCGTTGGCAAAAATGGCTACTTCAACCCTGCGGTTTTGTCTTCTGCCTTCCTCGGTTGAATTGTCGGCAACAGGCTGTTCTTCGCCGTAACCAACTTCTGTAATTCTGGAGCTGTTAACTCCAAGCGTTTTTAGCTCGTCGCCCACTGAAGCAGCTCTTTCTTCCGACAATTCCTGGTTATAACTTTCCGAACCAATATTGTCGGTATGACCTTCGATCAGAATATTGGTGTCTTCGTAGTCTTTCAGTGTTGCAGCCAGTTCTGTAATATTTTCCTCGGCTTGTCCTGAAAGTTCGGCAGAGTCGAAAGCGAAAAGAATTCCTGAGTCAAAGGTGATTTTTATTCCTTCACCCACACGTTCAACCTCTGCTCCTTCGAGGTCTTCTTCAAGTTCCTCGGCCTGTTTGTCCATATAATTTCCAATAAGCGCACCGGCGGTTCCGCCAATTACTGCGCCCAGAATAGCGCCTTTTGCAGTGTTGTCAGATTGTGCACCAATAATTCCTCCTATTGCTCCGCCTGCTCCGGCACCAGCAGCTCCGCCCTGAAGTGTTTTTGAAGTGTTGCATCCAAGTGGAATTAATAGAACGAGTAAGAAAACCAGGTTTCTGATATTCAGGATTTTCGTATTTTTCTTTTTCATAATTATTTTATTTTAGTAATTCCTTTCTTTATTATTCAGAATTGTGCCATTCGTAATTCTTAATCGTGGCTTTTGTTATAATGTTTTAAATGTCAGCATTTTGTGTTGTTTTGTTGAAGTGTGGAATTATTGGACAGGTTCATAATTATTCTACAAAATGGGGATCAGACTCTACAATAGTTTACAGGTATTTTTTCCCGGG
>DATFJO010000664.1:0-6388 GCA_035269145.1 Tangfeifania sp.
CCTTCAATTTCCAAAACCATTTGAGGACCATTATCCGGCCACTCTTTCAGCAGTCCGGTTTCATTAAAATGTCCGGTACGATTAATGCCCCGAAATTCAACAATCTCCTGAGAAAACAGGTCGATTGAAAAAAATAAAACCACAATAAAAAGTGAATACTTCATCAATTTAATTTTAGTTGAAATTAATCATTTTCTGCTGGTTTATAGCCGGCTTCCCACAAAGTTTCCCATGCCTTATCGGGAGTAAATCCGCGGCCTTTTTCCGTATCGCTTTTTACATCTCTCGGATTGGCCCCCACCTCGGCATACAGCTGATTTACACCTGCCATCATTGCCATTTGTGCCGGCTCATGAACATTCATCGAGCGTTGCGGATTAACGACAATATTGGTAATTGCCACAATTTTTGCCAGTTCCCGTGCTGGAATTTTTCCTCTATCAAACAAAGGGGTTCCTGGAACAGGAATCCTGCGCATAACTGCCATCACAGAAATATTAAAATCCCGGGCGCGTTTAATTTCATTCAAAATTTCCTCGTAAGAATGCTCTGGACCAATTGGTTCAATGCAGTAATAAAGATCAAGTCCTGCACTTAAAACAGCCTCCATAGTTTCCTTACGGTCAGAGGTTTTGGCGAGGGTGTCTTCTCCTTCGCGCATCCGGTTAATATGGTAAATAGCGCTGAAACCTACTAATTTCAATTTTTTTGCAGTGGCCTCGTCGAAATCGCCAATATTGGCTACCAGCCGCTGATGCGGTTTCAAAAGCGATTTTACTTTCCTGGAAATATTCAAAAACTGTTCTATCGGATAATCGGCCGTAGTCATCAAAAATAATTCATCGTAATTCTGCTGATCAAGTCTTTCTATCTCAGCATGTAGAGTTTCAAAATCTTTTTCCCATTCGGCATCGAGTGAATAATGCTCAGCCCCCATTGAGCAAAACCGGCAATTGATTGAACACGGACCGGCGTTAATTCCTATTTGGGTAAAAACATATCCGCGTTCCTTAAATTTTTTTCGGCTCAAACTATCAGAAACATAAAGCAGTCGGTAATATTCCCGGCTATTATTTTCGAAGCTTAACAGTTCCAGAATCTCTTCATCGGAAAGTTTGAAGTCGCCTTTTTCTATTTTTTCAATAACATTCATACCCAATTAATCTTCTTTTACATCAAAAACCATCAGCACATCGCCATGGCGAATCAGCATTTTCCCGTTGCTGATGAAAGGGTGTGCCCAGTGCGGGCCGGCACCATCAGTAATTCTGAATTCGCTTATTACTTTAAACTCATCTTCGTCGGGTTCAATTAACCCTACGTTCCCACGCTCGTTATACGCGTAAAGCATTCCGTCGGCCATAACCAACGCTCCTTTTGTATCCCAGGGCTCCACATATTTAATTTCACCGGTGTCCCAGTTCATGCACACCCAGCGACCTTGTTTGTTGTTAAACCAGTTTGAACCATATAAAAAACCGTCGTGCAAAATGACGCCGTGGTGGTGATTGTCAAAAGTGTGGTCTACAAATTTTTCGGAAACCGAAGTGCCGGTGGAATCCATTTTCAACATCACTGCAGGATAATCGTAACCCATTGTAATAAATATCTCATCTTCATTGGTCACCGGGGTATTTGTCCAAATCAGCCCGTCCTGATCCCATTTTTCGGAATTCCAGTACTGGTAACTCCAGGCAATTTCGCCATTTTCAGGTTCGATAGCCATCACATGCGTGCCAATCACGGCCAAAATAAATCGAAAATCTTTGTATTCATAAACAGTTGGTGAAGCATAAGCACGCGGCCCGCCAAGCGACTCGGTCTGCCAAACAGTTTCGCCGGTCATTTTATCCAGTGCAACCACACTGGTGGCTTTCCCGCCGGGCGAACAAATCACTTTATCATCTACAATCAGCGGTGTTTCCGAATTTCCCCAGATGTGGTATTCACCTGCAAATTCGTCGTCCACATCAACTGTCCAGATTTTTTCACCGTTTTCGCGATTGATACATGAAACTTCACCAGTTCCGCTTTGTACATAAATCCGGTTGTCTTCAATAACCGGCGTGCTGCGGGTATCGGGAAATGACTTGTTCCAGGACCTTCCGTATGAAACCTGCCAAATCGTATTTCCTTCCAAATCGATGGCCGATAAATAATCGAGGGTATCGATCATACCGGTAGTATAAATCATATTATCAACCAAAATGGGCGATGAATATCCTTTGCCGATTCCTTCCACTTCAAGAATGCGTTCGGGGCCGCTTTCGGGCCACTCTTTTAACAGGCCTGTTTCGGGGAATTTTCCGTCACGATCTGGTCCGCGCCACTGAACAAGTTGTGCATTCACCGCAAAGGTGAAAAGAAGAAAAATTGTAATAAGTTGCGTTTTCATTGTGTATGAATTAATTATTTTTTTGATTCAGAAATCCTTTATAATTGAGTTTATTAAATACATTTTCCTTGTAGCGGGTTCCGATTGGGAATTCCATTTCGCCAATATAAATACTTACCGGACTGAAACTGGTAATCTGTTTTACAGAAACAATAAACGAACGATGAATACGTACAAACAGTTCTTCAGAGAGAGCTTCTTCTACCGATGAAATGGTGCAACGGGCCTGAATGATGCGATCAATCGTATGCAGTTTCAGGTTATCGCCCATGCTTTCCACAAAAACAATTTCGGAAACCGGTATTTTATGAATGATGTTTTTTTCGCGGAGGTACAAATACTCCTCTTCTGAACTGTTCCGGTGCAACGAAACTTCACCGTTGCCGGTTATGGCATAATATTTTTCAACGGCCTGCATAAAACGGTCGAATGAAATAGGTTTCAAAAGGTAATCCACCACATTCAGATCGAAACCTTCGAGCGCATATTGCCGGTAGGCAGTGGTTATAATAACATGCGGCGGATTATTCAGTGATTTAATCAGTTCGGTGCCTTTCATTTCGGGCATGTGGATATCGAGAAACATCAGATCAACTGAATTCTTATTCAGGAAATCAAATGCTTCATAAGCATCGCCCGACGTACCTGCAATCTCAATCGAGTCAATCTTATCGATGTGTGACTTTATCACTTCGATAGCCAGAGGTTCATCTTCCACTATTAAGCACCTTGTTCTCATTGGTTTTTTACTGCATTGGTTTTATTTCTATTCCAGTATATTTTCAAATCCACTTCAAAATGTTTCGGTTTTTGAATGCAATCCAATTGATGTGCATCCGGATAAATCAACTCCAGACGGCGTCTTACATTTTTAAGCCCTATTCCTTCGCTCACCTTTTCCTGGTTATTTTTTGCCGGTGTTGAATTGAATACATATAAATGAAGGTATTCATCGGCAACCCGGATGTTTATAACCACTTTTGGCGTTGCACGGTCGTTGCTCGCCCCATGTTTAAAACTGTTTTCTAAAAACGGAAGCAAAATAAGCGGAGCAATCTGCTTGTTTTTAATATTCCCTTCCAAGTGGTATTTCAAATCGAGCCGTTTGTCGTACCTAAGTTTTTCCAGTTCCAGGTAACTTTCCAAAATTTCAATTTCTTTCTCAAGCGATACAAATTCATCATTGCTATTGTAAAGCATATAATCGAGCAACCCCGAAAGTTTTAAAACCACATCGGGTGTCTTTTCCGATTTTATCAGTGTAAGCGCATATAAATTATTCAGTGTATTGAATAAGAAATGAGGATGAATCTGCGATTTCAGAAACTTTAGTTCAGCTTCCAGTTTTTCCTGTGCCAGTTTTTTGGAGTTTAATTCATCGATGTACCATTTCTTAAAAATAACAATAGTGGCAGCCAAAACCGGGATTCCGTAATTCGAAATTATCTTGTTAAATATTTTGGGAATGTAAAAAACAGGATACTTCGAATAATCAGCGTACGAGGGAAAAAGATTTGCATAGTACAATGTGAGCCAAATCAGCAATCCGTAAAGAAATGCATGGATAGCCACAAGCATGCTGAATTTTATAAATTGCTTTTTTTCGAGAATGAGTGGCAGCAGCAGGTAAATCAGTATGTAAGTACCCAAAATTCTTACCGGCAGCAATGTAAAATTAATGACAAATTCTTCGTAGTAATGTCCCCAGTAACCACCGTAAGTCAATGAGTATCCGAGGTATATAACCACCCAAAAAAGGATGTGCCACAACCAGCGGTACCTGAAGAATACGGGAAGTTTTGTCATTGTCATTTTGATTTCCGGTTTGAATCAAAAATAGCTGTGCGGAATTTCAAAACCAAACTCCTGCGATAAATGAGGAGCTTAATGCTATAAATAATTGTTTTACGCGTATTAAAATAAACCGAAAAATAACGGACTAATTTGTCTTATAAGCAATTAAGGTATCTCCATGCCGCAAGTATAACCGACCATTGTTTATAACCGGATGCGACCAGTGTTGGGCCGATCCCAGTTCGACGCGCGTTTGACTCAGGAGATTAAAACCTTCGGGTGTAGCTTCGGCCAGGCCGAGTTCTCCGCGGTCGCTGTAGCAATACAACATATCATCAGCAGCAATTACCACGCCTTTGCCAATATCTTTGGAAGCGTAGGTTTCTTCACCGGTTTCCCAGTTTACGCAGCGCCATTCGCGGTTATTATCACCACTGCCGTAAAGATATCCGTCGAGTACCACCATTCCACCGATGCGGCTGTCGAGATTTTCGTTGAACCATGCTTTTTCCACTTTGCTGCCATCTTCACTCATATTGAGTTTTACACCTCCCTGTCCGTAGCCGCTGAAACAAAACAGGTCTCCTTCATAAAAAATAGGTGTGTTGGCATGTACCTGCCAGCGGTTGGTTTGCGGGTGCGACCAAAGCATTTTCCCGTTTTCAGCATCAAGTCCAATAATGTGATCTGCGGTCATGGTAACCAGCAGTTTCCTTGCAGGCAACTCTACCAATAGCGGAGTACAATACGCTGAAACTTCGCCCATGCCGGGCGACGACCAGATGTGCTCGCCGCTAAAACGGTTCAGCGCCACCACGTTGTCCTTTTTTCCACCAGGCGTAAAATAAACTTTGTCGCCGTCAACAACAACCGTTTCGGTCACTCCCCAGCGAATATTTTTTCCGTCGAAATCGTCAAAAGCATTCTTTTGCCATTTAATGTTACCAGAGTTAGCGTCCATACAAGTTAAATCGCCTTTGCCCGAATAAATGTAAAGCAAATCACCGGCGATTACCGGAGTGGAACGCGATCCGGGATAACTTTCATGAAACTCTTCGCCATACGCTTTTTTCCATTTCAGGCTGCCATCATTGGTTAATGCATAAACATAACCTGTTTCATCTTCCATTCCTGAAAGGTAGATGGTTCCGTTGGCAAAAGCCGGCGAGGAATGTCCTTCTCCCAATCCATCGTAACTCCAAATGATGTCCGGTCCCGATGCAGGCCATTCCTTTAATAAACCGGTTTCGTTATAAACTCCGTTGCCATTCGGGCCTCTCCATTTTGTGGGAGTTTGTGCAAAAAGATTTACGCTTGAAAATATCAGGATTGTTGCAAAAGTAACTGCTCTTGTAAACATTGTTTTCATTTTTTAATTCGATGCCTAAAATAATATGATTAAGTGATATTTACAAAGCAGCAATGTAATTTATTACATGTCTAAATAGTAATATATGTTTACATTTCGTTAAGAGGCTGTTAACAAAACAAACAATGAAATAAGGATAAAATATATTTATGATACTTTCAATACCAGTGCCAGATTAAAATTACGATATACACCGCACAAACGCACCATGGAAAAAAAGACATTGAAGTTACCAAATAAGGTAACTTTTATTAACTTTGCACTGTATGAGAATCATAAAGGAAAAAACGCTTTCTGATTATTGCAGGCTTGATAAATACAAGCAGGCAAAAGAACCTTTAAAAGCGTGGATTTATGAAGTAAAGTTCTCTACCTGGCAGAATACGCATGAACTGAAAACAAAATACCGAAATGCCAGTATAATCAGTTCAAAACGGGTCGTTTTCAATATAAAAGGCAATGATTACCGGTTAATCGCTGATATTGAATACAAACTCAAAATCGTTTTTATTGTGTGGTTTGGCACCCATTCAGAATATGATAAGATTGATGCAAAAACTGTAAGTTATGAAGACTAAAATATTAAAAACAGAACAAGAATACAACGAAGCATGTGATAGAGTTTATCAGTTGATAAACAGTTCTGAAGATGCTGTAGATCCGAATAGCCCTGAGGGTGAAGAATTGGAACTTCTGTCGTTGCTTATTGAAAAATATGAACAGGAGAATTACCGGTTGGGAGCTCCATTGCCTATTGAAGCCATTAAGTTCAGAATGGAACAAATGAACCTGAAGCAAGCCGATGTGGCACCTCTTTTTGGAGGAAAAAC
>DATFJO010000665.1:0-9547 GCA_035269145.1 Tangfeifania sp.
GCAAACACTCTGGAATGAAGGAACCAATAAGGAAGAAATGTTGTTTGGCCCGAACTGGAAAGAAAAACCTGAAAGCCCTGTTGATTTAACGATTTACCTGAGTGGAGCCATGCTGATGGAGGCTGCTGCCGAATTGTCTTCGGCAGGTTATTCTCCGAAAATGGAAATTTCCGATTTTCCGGTTTGGTCGGGTAATCCGGTTTTTGAAGGCTGGTATGCCGACCCTGAAGTAATTGTTTACGATGATAGATACTGGATTTATCCAACCTATTCGGCTGAATATGAAAAGCAGGTGAAATTCGATTGTTTTTCATCGCCCGATCTGGTGAACTGGGCGAAACACGAAAATCTTATAGATACGGCTGAAGTGAAATGGGCACAGAGGGCTATGTGGGCACCTGGCGTCATTGAAAAAGACGACAAATACTACTTCTTTTTTGCAGCCAATGATGTACATCCCGGCGAAGTTGGCGGAATTGGTGTTTCTGTGGCCGATCAGCCGCAAGGACCCTACAAAGATTTGATTGGCGAACCGCTCATCAACGAAAATGTAAACGGAGCACAACCCATCGACCAGTTTGTTTTTCATGACACTGACGGCAGCTATTACATGTTTTATGGCGGTTGGCGTCACTGTAATGTAGTTAAGCTGAATGACGATTTTACCGGTTTGGAACCACTACCCAACGGCGAAATGTTTATGGAAGTAACCCCCGAAGGTTACGTAGAAGGCCCGGTAATGTTCATCCGAAACGGAAAGTACTATTTCATGTGGTCGGAGGGTGGTTGGACAGGTCCCAACTACAGTGTAGCTTATGCCATTGCCGACAGTCCGTTTGGACCGTTCGAACGCATCGGGACGGTGTTGAAACAGGATCAGGATGTAGCAACAGGTGCCGGTCATCACTCCGTTCTCAACATTCCCGGCACCGACGAATATTATGCGGTTTATCACCGGCGTCCGCTTACTGAAACATCACCACACCACCGTGTTACCTGCATCGACAGAATGGAGTTTGATGAGAACGGGAAAATTTTACCCATAAAAATTACAAACCGGGGAGTAACTGCCAAAGTTATAGATTAGACAATCTAGTGTTTTCAGAAGTTTTTAAAATGAAACTTAGATCATTTTTGATGGCATAATAAAATCGTATATTTATTTACAATGAAATCAGCTATTTTTACCACGAAAAAAGAACAATAGCTAATAAAACCAAAATTTGTGAATGGATATTGAAAACCAACATAATCAGCTAATTTGGGAAAATTTTAAGGCTGGAAACAAAGAAGCTTTTGCACAGCTTTATAATCAACATGTGCAGATGCTTTTCCGCTATGGAACCAAGATATGTCCGTGTGACGATTTGGTGAAAGATGCAATCCAGGAGGTTTTTCTGGATTTATTCATAAAACGCAATAGAAACAACACTAATCCTGAAAATTTAAAATATTATCTTTTCCTTGCGCTAAAGCGTAACCTGATTAAGAAATTACAACGAGACAGAAAGCTGGTGGAAGAACAAATTGATTTTGAGTTAATATTTAAGCCTGAGTACAGCGCTGAATCCATTCTTATTGAAGAAGAAGAAGAGCAGGAAATGAAGATTAAAATAAGCAAGGCACTCAGACAACTTCCGGCCAGGCAAAAAGAAGCATTGTATCTTCGGTTCAATGAATCACTCGACTATACTGAAGTAGCCAAACTTCTAAAAATTTCTGTTGAATCGGCAAGAAAACAAGTTTACAGGGCATTGAAAACCTTACGCGAAGACATAAATGTAAACACTTTTGTGTTTATGCTTTTTGTCAAAAATGAGGTGTAAAAACTTGTTTTATTCAGGTTTAATTCATTCGTTCATGTTATTGTTTTGAAAATCTGAACCGTACAAGTAACTGCAAAAAAAAATCAAAAATCTGTCCATATTTTCAAATCTGAAATCCTTTTAAAATAACTAAACCATTAAAATGGAAAATATCAGTAAATATCTTGAGGATAAAAAATTTATAGAATGGGTTTTTAATTCTGATGAAATCCTGGATGACTGGTGGCAATCATTTAAGATTGATAATCCCCACGAAAAAGAAAATATCCGTCAGGCTAAAAACATCATTAATTCAATACGAACAAAAGACAAACAGCTTTCAGAAAATGAGAAAATTCTTTTATTCTCACAAATACTTAAGCAGGTAGAAGAAAACCAACAATCCTCCGGAAGAGTCAGATTTTTGGGGGCATTACTGAAATATGCTGCAGTAGCGCTTTTATTTTTCATGATTGGTGCATTGCTATTTTACCGTCAGGACAACTTTAGTCCTCAGTTTTTTACCCAACAGGTTGCAGAACCTAATGCCGGCGACGAGGCTCGTTTGATAAGGCCTGACGGACAAAAAATAACATTAGAAGAAAAAAACTCAGTTATTCAGCACACAAAAAATGGCCAGTTGCTTGTAAACAACAATGTAGTGGGCGCAAGCACCCCTTCCGCGAAAAAAGTTCCCGAACTGAATCAGCTAATAATTCCTTATGGTAAAACTTCGGAAATTTATTTGTCCGACGGCACAAAAGTTCATCTGAACGCCGGTAGCAGGTTGGTTTATCCCGAAAGCTTTGTGGATAAAAACCGTGAAGTTTTTTTAGTGGGTGAAGCCTTTTTTGAAGTAGCCCGCCACAAAGAACATCCTTTTATTGTACAAACTACCGATGTAAGGGTAAAAGTATTGGGAACGCAATTCAATGTTTCCGCTTATCCATCCGACAATATTATTGAAACAGTTTTAACTGAAGGCCGTGTCAGGTTGGAGCAAAACAACTCGCGCCTTTTTGATGAGAGCCAGGAATTATTGCCTGGTCAGCTTGCTGCTTTTAATAAATCAAGTCGCGAAATAATGCTCGAAAATGTAGATACTGAGAATTATACATTGTGGAAAGACGGAATGTTTAAGTTTGAAAGTACAGATTTAAACCGGGTAATTAAAAGACTGGAAAGGTTTTACAACCTCAGTTTTCATTATAATGATCCGTTGCTGGGAATGATTAAAATTTCAGGAAAACTGGAATTCAGTAATAATAAAAGTGAAACTATAAACCGGGTTGCTACTGTTGCTTCGGTTAATATTGAACAGAGAGGAGAGAACTATTTTGTAATTAGTAAATAATAAAAAACCGGCAGGTGTTGCACCACCAGACCGGTTTAATTGTGTTAAATTTTTGGTAATGTTAAACTTAACAATTCAAATTTATGAAAAAAAGACGAGAATTGGATTTTCCCGATAGGGAAGATCGAAAACTTAATTTAAGTTTTAAGAAAATGAAATTAACTCTAATTCTAACCTTGCTTGTGTTTGTTTCCTTCGGGAATGGATTTTCCCAGGTCAAACTATCAGTGAATTTTGAAAAAGCCACCATTCAGGAAGTGATGGAAACCATTGAAAAACAGACTGATTTTATCTTTTTGTATAAAGATGAAATTTTTGACAACAACAAAAGGTATTCAATCGACTTTGAAAATGTGGCGTTTGAGGAAGTATTAAATTCAGTGTGTAATTCTGCCGGTGTTGAATATGAAATTCGCAATGAAAGGCAGATAATTCTGAAAGAGAAAATTAAAACTTCCAGTACGGTTTCTGTTTATCAGCAACGTATGGTGTCGGGTGTTGTAACCGATGACGAGGGGCAGCCGCTACCGGGTGTTACATTGGTAGTGAAAGGCACCACCAATGGAACTATAACCGATGGCGAAGGAAGATTCCAGCTCGAGGTTCCTGCCGATGCTGAGACACTTGTATTCTCTTTTGTGGGAATGGAAAAACAGGAGGTCCCCATCGAGGAAAAATCGATGTTTACAGTTGTTATGGAAACCGCCACAATCGGTATCGAGGAAGTTGTGGCCATTGGTTACGGAACGCAAACAAGACGGGAAGTTACCGGTTCTATCAGCAACGTTTCGGAAGAAGATTTTAACAAAGGCCTCAATCAGGATGCAGTCGATCTTTTGAAAGGTAAAGTAGCCGGATTGACCATTACCTCAGGAAGTGGGGACATTACCAGCGATGAAACAATCAGGCTGCGTGGTACATCTTCACTTACCGGCAGCAGCCAGCCTTTTATTGTTATCGACGGAGTTCCCGGAATGAGTCTTTCTTCGGTGGCACCGCAGGATATTGAGTCAATTAGTGTGCTGAAGGATGCATCTGCAGCCGCTATTTACGGATCGCGTTCTGCAAGTGGTGTAATTTTGGTAACTACCAAACAAGGCAAATACAACCAGTCGTTGGTTGAATATGACGGTTACCTGGCAATGAGCAGTGTGACCAACGTGCCCGATGTTTTAACCGCCCAGGAATGGAGAGATTATACTTCTGCAAATAATATCAATACTGAAGGTCTCGATTTGGGTGCCAACACTGACTGGTTTGATGAAATAATGCGGACCGGCATCAGCCAGAATCATAACCTGTCTTTTTCAGGCGGTGGAGTAAGCAGTAATTACCGTGCGTCTATTTCTTACCTCGATCAGCAGGGAGTTGTGAAAGACAACAGTCTCGAACGTTACAATGCACGACTTACGTTTAATCAGAAGGCTTTGGATAACAAGCTGAACGTTACTTTTATCGGGGCAATGACCCAGCGCAATTATTCTCCTACCGACACCCGCAACTTTGTTCTTGCTTATAATATGATTCCGGTAGTGCCTGTTAAATTTGACGATGGAACCTGGTTCGATACCCAGGAATACGATCAGGGTAACCCGGTCCGTAACATCGAGTTTAATAAAAGGGATAACAAATACAGTTTGTATTTTGGAAATATCAATGCTGAACTAAATCTTTTTGAAGGATTTACAGCATCGTTAAGGCTTCATAAACAGCGGGAAACAAATGATTACGGATTATTTTACGATTCGGATACTGAAAGAGGCCGGAACGACCAGGGATTTGCCCAACGTACTTTCTGGACAGAGGACAAGAAACTTCTGGAAGCGACGTTGAATTATGAAAAATCCATCGATGATCATAAGTTGACCGCATTGGCTGGTTATTCTTATGAAGACAATTATTACCAAAATGCCGGTGCGCAAAATCGTCAGTTTGTAACCGATTTTTTTGGATACAATAACCTTGGAGCAGGAGAAAACCTTCGTCCTTCCGATGTTTGGTCAGGCAAGAATATGAATAAACTTGTATCTTTCTTTGGCCGCGTAAACTACAATTACATGATGCGCTACATCGTAACTTTGTCGCTCAGGCAGGATGGTTCCTCGAAATTCGGAGCTAACCATAAATGGGCTACATTCCCGTCAGTTTCTGCTGCCTGGCGAATTAATGAAGAGTCATTTATGCAAAGTGCAACATTTATAGATGACTTGAAATTGCGTGTGGGCTATGGAGTCTCGGGTAACCAGGATGGTATCGATCCTTATAAATCGCTTCAGCTTTATGGTACTTCAGGTCAGTATTACGACAACGGAAAATGGTACCGGGCCTATCAAATCAGTCAGAATGCCAATCCAGATCTGAAATGGGAAGAAACTTCGATGTTTAATGTGGGACTCGATTTCAACTTCTGGAACAGCCGGATAAATGGTACAGTTGAATATTACAACAAGCAAACCAAAGACTTGCTTTATACGTACCAGGTACCGGTTCCTCCGTTTCTTTATCCCGATATGCTTGCAAACGTAGGTTCGATGTCGAACAAAGGGGTTGAATTTTTGCTGAGTGGTGATATCATCCGCCAACGTGATTTCCGGTGGACTGCTTCAATCAATATGTCTCATAATAAAAACAAAATTACCGACTTGTCAAATGATGAATTCTCGACCAGCTCTATTAAAACAGGAGATGCATGGATCAGGGGTGGATCGAGTAATACAACACATATTGTGGAAGAAGGAAAAGAAGTGGGTACTTTCTATGGTTGGTTGTGCTATGGTCTCGACGGCGACGGAATGTACATTATGGAAGACATGATTGACGGTGAAGAAGGTTTGACAAACGACGACCGCACCTACATTGGCTCGGCTCAGCCAAAACTCACCTACGGATTCTCGAATATCATTTCTTACAAAAACCTGGAACTGAACTTTTTCTTCCGCGGAGTTTACGGTAACGATTTGCTGAATTTTTCAAAAATGTCGTATGCCACTACCCAGTGGTTGCCAGGTGCAAATGTGTTGCATGATGCACTAACAATTGGTTTGTCGGACAACCCGAAATACAGCAGTTTTTATATTGAAAAAGGCTCATTCCTTCGTCTCGATAATGCCAGCCTAAGCTACAGTTTCGATGTTTCAGGTATTAGCGAAATTCAAAAATTAAGGGTTTACGTCACCGGGCAGAACTTGTTTACCATTACGAATTACACAGGCCTCGATCCTGAAGTTGAAATGGATGGACTCGATCCAGGTGTGGAAGGGCGTGAATACTATCCGAAATCACGTACAGTTTCTGTAGGTGTGAACGTAAGTTTTTAATCATTAAATTTTAGAAATTATGAAAAGAACAAAAATATTTTCACTGATTCTGGTTTTATCCCTGTCTTTTATATACCAGGGATGTACAGACCTCGAAGAAGAAGTATACGATAAGTTACCCGTTGATGAATTTGGTCAGACTACTGCCCAGATTAACTCGCTTATTGCCCCAATTTACCGCACCCTGAAAGGTGTTTTCCCTTCAAACTATTTTCTGTTAAGTGAATGCTCATCTGACATGGCAATTACACCAACCCGCAAAGGTGGCGACTGGTGGGACGGCGGTCAGTTTAAGGAACTGCGCCTGCACACCTGGACTCCCAATACAAGTTTGGTAAGGGGATCTTATAACTCTGCTATGGAAAGCATTTCGAGTTGTAATAAAATTTATTCGATGATTGAGGAAAATCAAAGCATTGAAAACAAAGATGTCATTCTTGCTGAAATCCGCGGTGTGAGGGCATTCTGGTATTTTATGTTGCTCGATTATTACGGAAATGTACCGATTGTTACTGATTTTAACGATACGTCGAAACCTTCTACAAATTCCCGTAAGGAAGTTTATGAATTTGTTTTGAGTGAGTTAAATGCAATTAAAGACGTAGTAAGAGACGACGTTACTGCTGCCAGCTACGGAAAGATTACAAAAGGTGTAGTTTACACACTTCTTGCAAAAATGTACCTGAACAGCATGGTTTGGAACCCTGACGGAGGCTCAAAATGGCAGGAGTGCATCAATGCGTGTAATGAAGTTATGGCTCTGGATTATGTAATTGAACCGAGCTTTAAAACAAGTTTTGTGGTTCAGAATCAGAATTCAAAAGAGATCATTTTTCCGATTGTTTTCAGCACGGCCGATGGTGGCAACCACATTCATAAAAGAACGCTTCACTACCTCGACCCAATTCCGCTAAACCTGAACGTGGGAACCTGGAACGGTGTGAGTGCAATGCCTGAATATGTAAGAGCTTACGACGATGCCGACAAGCGGGTTGACTGGTCGTTTTTAACCGGACCGATGTACGATACAAACGGTGAAATTTTAATCACAGCCCATGGCCGTGAGTTAATTCACACCATCGACATTGAGATAAAATACAACCTCGATGAAGACGGATGGGGCCAGGTTGAGCAGGAAGAAGGCGCTCGCTGCTCGAAATGGGAATTTGAGAATGGCCTGAACGGAGATATGGAAAATGATATGGCAATTTTCCGTTTGGCAGATGTTTACCTGATGAAAGCCGAAGCGCTGGTGCGTCTCGGACAGGACAATGCCGAAGCCACCCGTTTAGTGAATGTATTGCGCAGAAGAGCTTTCGACAGCGATGAAAAATTACTGAGCAGCGTAACGCTTGAAGACATTTATCAGGAAAGACGTTATGAACTCGCATGGGAAATTTCTGCTCGTCAGGATATGATCCGGTTTGGAACTTTCCTTGATGAAATTCCCGGATGGAAACCTGAATCAAATGAAGACAGGCTTCTTTTCCCGATTCCACAGTCGGCACTCGATGCCAACCCGAACCTGGATCAGAATCCAGGGTATTAATTTTTAAGATGCTATGAATTAATTCGGAATAGCATATATTTCTTAAATTAAATTTCTTACGATAGGAAACCGTTGTCTTTAAAGGCAGCGGTTTTTTATTGACTTTTCGCTTCAAATTTCTTTTTAAATATTTTAGCTTTACCTGATTCAACTTTAAATTTTTTCCGATGAAACGAGCATAATATAAAGCTATTCAATACACAGAATCATGATTATGCGAGTTCCAGGAGTTACTATTAAAAAATTAAAAATATAAACGAATGAAATCAAAAATCACTGTTTTTTTTAGCCTGGCAGTATTATTTTCTTTTTTAACTGCTTGTAATTCAATTTCTGAAAAACCGGAAAAGCCGGTAAATTTTGTCCTGATATATTTGGATGATGTCGGTTTTGGAGATGTTTCAATCACCGGAGCGTTGAATTATTCCACACCCAACCTCGATAAAATGGCGGCCAACGGATTGTTTTTTTCCTATTTTTATTCGCCTCAGGCAGTTTGCAGCGCAAGCCGGGCGGGTTTGCTCACCGGTTGCTATCCCAACCGGGTTGGATTCAGAGGAGCACTCGATCACACTGCAAATATTGGTATAAATGCTGAAGAAGAAACCATTGCCGAAGTGCTTAAGAACAAAGATTATGCAACGGCTGCATTTGGAAAGTGGCATCTGGGACATCATAAGCAATTTTTGCCGCCCAATCATGGGTTCGACGAATATTTCGGAATTCCATATTCCAACGATATGTGGCCCAATCATCCCACCAACAAAAATTATTATCCGCCGCTTCCTTTGATTGAAGGCGAGGAAGTTGTGGAACGAAATCCGGATCAGTCAAGGTTTACCACTGAATTTACAGAACGGACCATTGATTTTATTCAGCGAAATAAAGAGAATCCGTTTTTTGTGTACCTGGCGCATCCGATGGCGCATGTTCCGCTTTTTGTTTCGGATAAATTCAAAGGAAAATCGAAACAGGGACTGTATGGCGATGTAATGATGGAAATTGACTGGAGTGTCGGCCAAATTATGAAAACCCTGGAAGAACTGCAACTGGATGATAATACGATGGTAATATTTACTTCTGACAACGGTCCGTGGCTGAATTACGGAAACCGTGCGGGAAGTTCCGGAGGTTTACGCGAAGGAAAAGGAACTACTTTCGAAGGCGGACAGCGCGTTCCATGTTTGGTGCAGTGGAAAGGAACTATTGAGCCCGGAAGAGTGGATAACAACCTGGTTTCAGGTATCGACGTTCTTCCTACCATTGCAGAAATTGCAGGAGCGCCAATGCCGGAAAAGAAAATTGACGGCGTGAGTTTGCTGCCTTTGCTGAAATCGCGCGACGCCGAACCTCCACGAAAATCGTTTTGGTACTATTACCGCCGAAACAATCTGGAAGCTGTTCGCGATGGTCGCTGGAAATTGGTTTTTCCGCATAACGGACGAACCTACGTGGGTTTTGAACCGGGAAAAGACGGGATGCCTGGAAAGGCCAACGAATGGGCGGAAGTTGAAGCCGGTCT
>DATFJO010000666.1:0-11571 GCA_035269145.1 Tangfeifania sp.
CTTGTGTAATTTCGGGGTTACTCAGTAAAATATCACGAAGCTGCTCGGCCAAAATCCGCAATGTCCATATATCGGAACCACCGTAAATAACAATCTCCATCACATCGAGCTGCTGGGCCTGAAGCCGTACCTCGGGTTCCTCAATATCATCGGGGAATGTACGAATCCGGTTCACCGCCTGGTCAATTTCCTGAAAAGCTTTCATGCGGTTGATACCGGCAACCAGTTCAATTAAAACAGTTCCTGAGCCTTCACGTGCCGTAGAGGTAATTTCCTTTATTCCTTCAACACTTCGCACGGCATCTTCCACCGGCATTAAAATTCCTTTTTCAACTTCGGTTGGCGCCGACCCGGGATAAACCACACTTACCTCAACAATGTCGAGCTGAAACTGCGGAAAAACTTCTTTCTGAATGTTGAACATCGTCCAGATTCCACCTCCAAGAAGGATAATCATCAGCAAATTGGCAGCAACCGGATTTCTGGCCATATATGCAATGGCCCCTTTTCCGTTTTTCTTCTTTTTCTTTGAATCTGACTTTGCCATTTATTGCGTCCCTCCCGATGAATCAGTTTCAGTCTGCTTCTGATTATCAAGGCTGCCAACCTTGTCGTCTGCAATTTCCGAATCAGAATTTTCAACCCGCAATTTCACCCCTTCGGCAACAGTTGTAAGATTGGTGGTTACAATTTTGTCATTGTCATCCAGTCCTGAAGTGATGTAAGCATATTCAGCATCCTGAAGCTGAATGTCAACTTCCCGGATTTCCAATTCATTGTCAATCATTAACCACACAGTTTCATCTTTTCGGATAAAATTCCTTTTCACCCTGAAAATACTGTCTATTTCTGTACCTTCAATTCTGACTTCCATAAATGAACCAATAATCAAAGGATACAAATTACCGGTATCTGTTTGCTGAAGAAGAGGATCTTCCACTGCAACCAGTGCCCTTGCCAACCTGGTATTTCCTTCGAGCGAACCAATAAGTTTATAAAGGTACCCTTCCCTGAAATTCCCCTTTTCCCAGGCGGTGCGATTTGTAATTTTCACAGGTGAACCTTTTTCATTTTCAGATTCAGGAAAAGAGAGCCAGCGCAATTTTGCCAGGGGCAGAGCTGCTTCCACCCAGTAAACATCCATTCCAACAAGGCGGCCAAGGTTTTCGCCCGGTGAAACCTGCGAACCGGTATTTACATTTCTGTTTAAAATATGGGCATCGAAAGGGGCACGGATAGTGGTACGCTGTAAATCGAGCCTGCCCTGTTCAACTGCTGCACGGGCAGCTTCAACCTCCGATTTGGCAGCATTCAGTTGTGGTTCGCGCAACACCAGCGATTTGTCTTCTCCCGCAAATTCTTCAGCAAGTAACTGATAATCTTTTTGAGCCACATTTTGTCGTCCCATTTCAATGTTCAAATCGGCTTCGGCCTGGAGCAGGTCGCTTTCTCTAAGTTGCAGGTTGTTCTGATAATCAGCCGGATCGATACGAAGAAGAACTTCCCCTTTTTTTACATATCCGCCAGGTGTAAAGTTGGGCGAAACAGCAATTACTTCACCGCTAACCCGCGGACTTAAAATAATATCTTTTGAAGGCATAACACTGCCTGTGGTAACAACCTCAGGCCGGTAATTTCCGCGTTCAACTTCAACAACATCCACCAGCATGGCAGTTTCTTTTGTTGCACCGCCCCTTTTTGCGGTGGGCTCGGTTCGAAAAATAATGAACACTATTACTGCGCCTGCCAAAAGAATGAGCAAACTTATAATGAGCGTTTTACTGCGGCTCACTGATTTATTTTTCTTATTTTCTGATTGTTCGCTTTCTGCCATTTTATATTTTTCGATTATTACATATTGTTTCCTGCAACAGTTTCGGGCCTGGTTTCAATGCCACCTGCAAGCGCCCGGTAAAGTGCAATCCGGTACTCTAACAATTCAAGTTTTGAACTGAGCAAATCACGACGCAGTTGTTGTTCTTCATCCAGGGCAGTAAGCACATCTAAGTAATTGCTCATTCCGTTCATGTACTCCGACCGCAGTTGATCATTGGTTTGCACCGCCAGTTCAACCTGTCTCTCTAAGCTTTCAATACTTCTAACCTGCTGTTTCTCCTGAACGAGTGCATCTTCCACTTCCCTGAAAGCGGTAAGCACAGCATCACCATACTCATATAAAAGTTGCTGTTTTACCGCTTCGGCACGGTCGACTTCAGCATTCAATTCTCCTCCGCGAAAAAGTGGTGACAGTAAATCAGCAGCAATTCCACGGCCCCAGTCGGTAAATAAATCCTCTATATCGTAAGCACCTGTAGAAATTGATGCAGAAATTGAAAGCCTTGGATATTTATTACTGATGGCTGCGGCCAGGTCGCGGTCGGCAGCCCGTAGCATATTAAATGCACTTCGTACGTCGGGCCGGCGCTCTATCAACTCAGCCGGTATACCGGTTTCAGGAATGGGAGGCAAACCGGGCAGGTTATTTTCAACAGGTTGAATATTGGTTTGCGGAGTCTTTCCGAGTAAAACAGCCAGTGCATGTTCGAGCACCTGCAATCTTGTTTCAGCAAAAATCTGTTGCTCACGGGTGGCTTCCACCAGTTGCACCTGCCGCAAAATATCGACACTCCTTATTTGACCACTGGTAAACCGGACCTTTAAAAGTTGAAGGACTTTTTCGTTTGTCTCCACCTGTTGCTGTGCCAGTTTCAACTGGTTACCTGCTTCTATCACCTGGAAATAAGTTCGGGCAACCGAGGCAGATATTGAGATGGCTGCGGCCTGGTAATCGGCCAAAGTTGCTTCAGCCCTAAAACTTTGGGCATCGACATTTGCCCGGATTCTGCCCCATAAATCCACTTCATATTCTGAGTATAATCCCAGTTGAAACCGCCGGCTTTGCTGAAACTCCGACTGGCGGTTATTTATTTCTGCATTTCCGGATGCATCCAGCGAAGGAGATAAAGCACCCGACTCACGGTCGAGAACAGCCTCGGAAGCACGCAGCCGGTACCAGGCAGTTTGCAGCGAAAAATTTGATTGAAGCGCGCTGTCGACAAGGGAATTCAGTGTTTCATCTCCGAAATCACTCCACCAATCGGGTGATATTTCATTAACGCCTGATTCCGAAAAACTTTCAGGAGGTGTAACCGGCAGTGAAACATTAGTTGTTTTGGGTGAACAATGCGAAAGAAAAAACACCAGAAAAATCATTCCTGATATTTTTATAATATCAGAATATCCTCCTAAAACCTGAAAATATTTAATTTTTCCCGACTTGATACTTATCATAAAAATATCTTAATAATCTGCACTACAAGAATTTATTTTTATTAACAAAGGCTGAAGGAATGAAGTTCACATTTCAGAACAGCAAGTTGAATTCTGTTCAGATTTTGCCCAGTATTTCCAGCATTTTTTCCCAGGCTTCATCCCTGGCCTTAATATTTTCGGCAGAACCGGAAGGATCGGCACCATGACGCATAAATGCATGGCCTGCACCGGGATAAATAAAGTAATTGTACTTTTTCCCTTCAGCGCGCATTTGCTGCTCGGTTTCCGGAATTCCGGAATTAATGCGTTCGTCGTTTCCGCCGTAAAACCCGTAAACTGGTGTTGAAATATTTTTGATTTTTTCTTTTTCGGGTGCACTGCCATAAAAAACCAGCGCTGCTTCAATATCCTGATTGTAGGTTGCCATACGAAAACTTTGTGAACCTCCCCAGCAAAAACCTGCAACAACGGTTTTGCCGTTTCCTGCCTGCATTTGTTCAGCATAATCCTGCACAGCCATCAAATCGTATTTTACCTGGTCGGGCGATAATTCATAAATGGCATTCCGCGCCGCATCGGAGTTTGGAAAATCAGCAGTCGATGCGTATTCATCGTTAAATTCTGACAATAAATCAGGAGCCACTGCAATGTATCCCTTTGCTGCCAGCTTGTCGGAGAAACTGCGCACCCAGTCGGTCAAGCCGCGGTTTTCATGAATAACGATAACAACGGTGGCTTTTTCAGAAATTTCAGGGTAAGCAACAAAACATTTTATATCTCTGTCGGCATTTTCAACTTTTACCCACTCATGATGGCGTGGTGAATCTTCGAGTTGTTTGATGGCAAGATCCTGGGCATTTATTATAACACTATTTGCCAGCAAAAATAAGAGAACAACTAATTTTTTCATCGGAAATTATTCTGATTAATATGTTCCTTTTAATAACAAGAAAACAGGTATTAGGTTTAATTTGCAGTAACAGAACACATTAAAATATATAAAAAATCAAGTTGTTCGATGAGGTTTTTGCAAGCCAGGTTCCTTCAATCTTTGTGAAAAATCTATTTCAGTTCAAGCAATGAATTTTTTACTTTTGCAATCATTGCAAAAACAAGCAAAATAATATGCAGCTATTTTATATTCCTGACATTACCGGCGATTCAGTTACACTCGACGAAACCGAATCGAAACATGCCGTAAAAGTTTTGCGGATGACCGAGGGAACCCATGTCCGGATTGTGGATGGGAAAGGCGGTTTTTATGAAGCTGAAATCAGCGATGCTCACCCAAAAAAATGCCGGTTATCGGTTTTGGAAGTTCACAAAGAACCCCACCGCAAAAATTACCGGCTGCACATTGCCATTGCGCCTACAAAAAACAATACACGGTTTGAGTGGTTTCTGGAAAAAGCTACAGAAATCGGCATCGATGAAATTACTCCGCTGCTGTCGGAACATTCAGAGCGAAAAGCAGTAAAAACCGAACGCTTTGAAAAAATCCTGGTTTCGGCCATGAAACAATCACAAAAAACATTTCTGCCTCAATTAAATGCATTGGTTTCATTTCATGATTTCATTCAAAATAATTCTGAAAAAGAAAAATTTATTGCACACTGCAACGACGGTGAAAAACCTCACCTGAAAAATATTTTAAAAAAAGAACAAAACTTGCTGATATTAATTGGACCGGAAGGCGATTTTAGTCCGCAGGAAGTAGCAACAGCCAAAGAAAACGGGTTCAGGGAAATATCGCTCGGAAATGAGCGTTTACGAACAGAAACGGCAGGAATTGTGGCCTGCCACATTGCCAATTTGATGATGGAATAAATTTTTCCTTTCGAACAGGAATTGTAATTTCGCAAAAATTCAGTTATGAGAATACTTTTAATAATAGCAATGCTTTTTGCAGGCGGAATTTCCGGCCAGAACGCCGGAGTGAAAATCGGGCTGCTCAAATACAGCGGTGGTGGCGACTGGTATGCCGATCCTACTGCCCTGCCTAACCTGATTGAGTTCTGCAACCAAAACATGAATACCGATATTTTCCCGGATCCATCGACCATCGAAGTGGGGAGCCCGGAAATATTTAACTTCCCACTGGTTCACCTTACCGGCCACGGAAATATTGTTCTCTCGGAAAACGAAGCCGCTAACCTGCGCACATACCTCGAGGCAGGTGGCTTTTTGCATGTTGACGACAATTACGGCCTGGATGAATATTTCAGGCGCGAAATAAAAAAAGTTTTCCCCGATAAAAAGCTTGTTGAATTGCCTCCAAACCACCCTATCTTCAATCAAAAATATTTGTTTGAGGAAGGAATTCCTAAAATTCATGAGCACGACAACAAACCACCGCAGGCATTCGGTATTTTTATAGAAGACCGGCTGGTTTGTTTGTACACCTACGAAACAGATTTAGGTGATGGCTGGGAAGATGAAGCGGTGCATAACGATCCGCCTGAAGTACGCGAAAAAGCCCTGAAAATGGGAGCAAATATTATAACTTTTGTTTTCAATCAGTAATTACTGATAAAGGAGGGGAAGCCTTTAAAAGTTGTAACTAAAAAAACATTAACCAAAAATAACCGAAATTAAAAAACCATGAAAGTAGTCGCATTTAACGGAAGTCCCCGTAAAAAGGGGAATACTGAAATCCTGATTAATGAAGTTTTCAAGGTTTTGAAATCTGAGGGAATCGAAACCGAATTGATTCCTCTTGGAAATAAACCGGTTCACGGATGCACTGCCTGCATGAAATGCAGAGAAATTCAGGATGGCAAATGCCACATCAAAAACGATCACCTGAATTATTGCATTGAAAAAATGGTGGAAGCAGATGGAATCATCATAGGTTCGCCGGTGTATTTTGCCGATGTAACACCCGAAGTAAAAGCCATGATTGACGTGGCAGGTTATGTGACCCGTGGCAATGGGCATCTTTTAAAACGGAAAGTGGGCGCGGGAGTAATTGCCGTTCGCCGCGGCGGCGCATTGCATGCATTTGAAACCATCAATAATTTCTTCCTTATAAACCAAATGATTGTTCCGGGGTCCAGTTACTGGAATTTTGGAATGGGTAAGAATCCGGGAGATGTTCTGAACGACAAAGAAGGCATAAAAACCATGCAAATTCTTGGTGAAAACATGGCCTGGCTTCTGAAAAAAATGTAAACTATTGGTTGGGAAAGATCGTTCATTCAATAAGCAAACATAAAAATTTAAGTTATGAAAAAATTCATTTTAGCAACATCTATTCTGATTTTAACTGTTTTTGCCACAAATGCCCAAAGTTACGATACAGGAATCGGGCTGAGAGGAGGTCCTTATAATGGTTTAACGATAAAGCATTTTGTGGGAGAGCAAACAGCAGTTGAAGGAATTCTGACTACCCGCTGGGGCGGATTCAACATTACGGGTTTGTATGAGATGCATAAAATAGCTTTCGACACTCCCGGTCTATACTGGTTCTATGGTTTTGGCGGGCACATCGGATTCTGGGATGGTGACAACAATCCATGGTTTAATGACAATGAAAATTACACCGTTTTCGGAATTGATGGAATTATCGGGATGGAATATGTATTCGAAGATATTCCTTTTACCATTGGTCTCGACTGGAAACCAGCCATAAACCTGGCCGGAAATTCAAATTTCCTGGCTGACGGCGGAGCACTTTCACTGAGATATATTTTCTAAGGAAATATTTAAGTAAAAAAGAGGGTATTCAAAAAATACATTAAAACGTCATTACGAGTGTTCACCTAATTTTATTAGGCATAATAAGGTGATGACAAAACGGACAACTGTCATTTCCCGCGCAGCGATCCCTATGGGAGACGAGTGTCCGAGGAGAAATCTGTTTCCAATTCAGAGATTTCTCACCCGGAATACCGGGATTCGAAATGACACCAGAATGTGATTTTCTTATCGATTTCACTATGAGTGCTTTATGAAAATCTGTCATTGGCAACTTGTTTCAGAATCTAAACTGATTGAAGTACAGACCCTGAAACAAGTTCAGGGTGACGTTTTTTACAGACCACAGGCTTTTTGAACACCCTCTTTTTTTATTTGGTAACTACTACCAAAAATTTTGAAGCCGACCAAAATTCCCGGGCATCATCAACAAACAATGTATCGGCGCTATTTTCTCCTGAAATGTGATACGAATCCACCGGATGCACCGAAATTACATCTGCTTTCCTTGCATCGAGCGGTAAATAATCAAATTCACGGATATCGACTTGCGTAAACATTTCGCGTGCAAAATCTTCACGCACCACCGGAGTGCTTCCTATTCCGAGTATTCCGCCTTCGCGTTCCACAACATTCATATCTTTCAGGTCGCTCACTGAACCGGTAATATAATATCCCAGGTTTAATTCAGCATCTTTTAACCGTAACGAATCGAGTTGCCTGGCAGCGGCATCTTCCATAATTTCTATTCTCTCGGCCAACTGGCTGATGTCTTCACGCTGCTCCTCAACCTGTTGGTTCAGCTTCGCAATTTCAGCATCTTTTTGTTTAATCCTGTTTTCCAGGTTATCGGTCACTTTTTCAAGTTCATTCACCATTTCTTCAAGCTTTCCTGATTCCATATTTGCATTGCTCAGCCGGCGACGAAGCGAAGCAATTAACTCCCTGTTTTCTTTCAACAGATTGTTTATAACTGAAATATCAGCCAGAATACTTGCTTTTCGGTCTTCAGAAATTCTTTGCTCGGGCTCTTCAGGCATATCAATCATTTCTTCCCTTTTTTTTATGGAATCGAGATTGGCCTGTATATCGGCAAAGTCATCCAGAAAATTTTCAATAGTTATATCCTTTTGTTCGGCAACATTTTGAAGGCTGTCAACTTTTACCTGCAATTTTTCAGCCTCTTCTTTATAATTTTCACAGGAAAAAATAAAAACGGCAAGCAGAAGTATAAATGATTTTTTCATAACTGAAGATTTAAATTTCACATAAGTGCTACTATTTTAGTAAACCCTGTTAATCAGAAATTGTTTCAAAAAACCGATTCATTTTTATGAATTAAGCACAACAAATTCAACAAGTTATCCCAGTCTGAAAAAAAACTCATAAAAAAAGCTGCCCTTTTGAAAGACAGCCTCGTTATTTAAAACAATAGTTGTATTAAGCTTTTTCCTGTTTTAGCGTTTCTGTGGGCGGATCGCAAACAGCCGATGGCCCAAAGTACTGAATTGGCCCTGGATACAGGTAATGTGTTCCCAGTGCCCATTCTCCACGCTTGGTAACAAAATACTTGTACGGGGCACCGTCGAGTTCAACCAGCGCTTTCTGAATTACCGGTTTCATGTGTCCGTGACGGCGTTCCATGTTCATCATCGAGGTAACAGGAACTCCTCCGGCAATCCATTCATCAGCCGGAGAAGTGAGGTTGCGCACCGAAGACATGTAGCCTGTTTTACCTTCGGCAACCAGCACAGAGGCGGTAAATCCGAGAGAGTAACAATAGTCGGCATCGAAATTTGAAGGAGCTGCACAACGGCCTTCATATCCGAAGAAATGATATTGGGTATTGAATTTTCCGTTGTATTTTCCTTCAGCTTTCATTTCTTCAAGGCGCGATTTCACCATTTCGCCCAGCAATTTCTCCGTTTCAATTAACGAAACCTGCACATTTCCGTGCGGGTCGCGGTCGAGTGTTAACTGGGTGGCAATTCCTACAGGCAAGGACACAAACAAGTGCGATGAATCTTTGGTTAACTGACTGGCAACCCACTCGAGGCGGTGGCTTTTTTTCAGCATTTTGAATTCTTTGCCGGTATCGGTTCCTTCGGCAAGCAAATCATTCAGTTCGGCAATCAGCTTTTTCATTTCCGGAACAAACTCAATCAATCCTTCCGGCACAAGTGCTACACCAAAGTTATCGCCGTTATCTGAGCGCTGGGCTACTATACCAGCCATGTAGTCTACAATTTCGCCAAGGGTTTGTTTCTTTTCGGCTACTTCTTCCGAAATCAGTGTGATGTTCGGTTGGGTTTTTAGTGCACATTCCAACCCGATGTGTGAAGCCGAACGGCCCATGAGTTTTATAAAGTGCCAGTATTTTTTTGCTGAATTGGCATCGCGCTGGATATTACCAATCAACTCGGAATAAACTTTTGTTGCGGTATCGAAACCAAAAGACGTTTCAATCATTTCATTTTTCAGGTCGCCGTCAATTGTTTTCGGACAGCCAATCACCTGGACCCCAGCCTCTTTTTTTCGGTAATATTCGGCCAGAACACAGGCATTTGTATTTGAATCGTCGCCTCCAATAATTACAAGAGCATTTAAATCGAGGTCTTTGGCAATTTCAAGTCCTTTGTCAAACTGCCATTCTTCTTCGAGTTTTGTACGCCCCGAACCAATAATATCGAATCCTCCGGTATTGCGGTATTCATCTATTTTTTCGGCTGTAAGTTCAACATAAACATGGTCGACCAATCCTCCTGGTCCGCCCAGAAAACCGTACAATTTGCTATCAGGATGAATTTTTTTGATTCCGTCGAAAATTCCGGAAATCACATTGTGACCGCCCGGCGCTTGTCCGCCGGAAAGAATTACGCCTGCATTTACCGGGGATCTGTCATTTTTTTCTTCACCATCTTCAAAGGTAATCAGCGGCATTCCGTAGGTATTCGGAAAAAGTTCCTCAATATCTTTCTGATCGGCTACTGATTTGGTTTTTTCGCCTTCAACTACCGTTACAGCTCCCTGAAGGGATTTAGGTAATTTGGGCTGATACTTTGCCCTCTCTTTTTGTAAAGCACTAATATTCATTTCAATTGGATTTAATATTCAAAATAACAGTATCAAAAATAGCTTATTTCAGACGGTTTGCCTGTGTAAGATTTTATTCTGTATCTGATTTAAAGTAAACTTAAAAAGATAATGCTGAATAGTTTTAAAAAGCATAACAATTCAAGTTGGGTTTATCTTTTCTTTCCGGAATTGGATTGCTGCTTGCTATACCTTTTTTTCCATTTCTCCATGGCCAGTTTCTGCAAATCCTCCACTTTGTCGGTTTCGTCAACAATCTCCAGACCAAGCAGGGTTTCAAACAAGTCTTCCATGGTTACAAGTCCTACTACGCTGCCAAATTCATCCACTACCATCGAAACATGTTCGCGGTTCAGAATGAGCGTATCCATAAGTTTTGCCACCGTAAAATTGTCTTCCACAAAAATAATATCGCGCTTAATTTCGGCAGCTTTTACTGAATCTTTATCCTGGGCCAGTTTCTCCAGAATATTGTCTTTCAAAATCAAACCGGTTATGTTATCGGGGTGTTCATGGTAAACCGGAATGCGTGAAAAGATCATTGGCTGAAGCTCGGTATAAATGTCATGCATCGACATTTCCTCGTCGGCCATCACAATTACCGAACGGGGTGTCATAATATCCCGTACTTTCAGATTTTCAAGGCGAAGCAGGTTTTGAATAATCGATTTTTCTTCCCTGTCGAGGGCGCCGCTTTTCAGGCCTGCATCGGCCATAGCAGCAAAATCGGCCCTGCTGAAAACGCTGCGTCCTTTTTCAGTTTTTACAAGTCGCGTTATACTCTTGCTCATCCATACAAAAGGAGCCAGAACAAACATCAAAACCCTTAAAGATCGCACTGTAAATGGTGTAAGTTCCTTCCAGAAATTTGCTCCCAGCGTTTTTGGGATAATTTCAGATAAAACAAGTATTGCCAGGGTCATTGCTCCGGCTATCAATCCTTCGTAGGTTAAGTTAATACCCAAAACATTGAGTTGATTGGCACCGAATAATTTGCCAGCCTGCACCCCGACTCCAAGCGCACCAACTGTATGGGCAAATGTGTTTAACGTAAGAATGGCAGAAAGCGGTTTATCGATATCATCCTTCATTTTGTTCAATAAATGACCGATTACAGGCATTTCGGTTTGCATCCGGCTGATATAAGAAGGTGTGACACTCAGGATCACCGCTTCCCACATGGAGCAGAAAAATGAAACAAGGATGGATAAAACAAAAAAGAAAAGTAGTGTTCCCATAGTTAATATCTCTCTGAAAACAGGACCGGAATGTTTATCTCATTTTCCCGGTTTTTACCTGCCATCAGTAAACTGTACGAAAATATGCAATTATCGGTTCATTCGAAATGGTTGACTTAAATTTTTTCGAACACAATACTGCTAATAACGTTTTTTTTACTTGGCAAATTACCATTAATAGCTGTTTTACAGAACGTTGCAATGAAAATCAATAAATTTTGGGAAATATAAACAGAATGATCAAATCGGTTTTAATTTTCATTTTATCAGG
>DATFJO010000667.1:0-2948 GCA_035269145.1 Tangfeifania sp.
GCCACTACCACTGCACAAACAAATACTTCCGTGCCCGCATTCGCAAATACAAATCCCCCTGAATCCCCCTTTGAATTCGGGCTTGTTTTTCCAATTCATGAATTGTGTCAACGGGGGACGAAGAAAGCCGCATCGAAGCGCATCCTCCTTTTTTAAAGCCCCTTTGGGATTCCTACGGAAGAGGTGGCCCGCCTGCTGGCGGGACGGAGGATTCACAGATGAAACCAAATCCAGAGAACTATCCCGGGTTACCGGAATTTTGAATGTTTATAGAAAAGAACCGTAAAAAGAGACGGAACAACTCCAGCCGGTTGAAACGAAGTGAAAATCCCGGTTGCCCGGGGAGTCGAATCTTCCTTACCACATATTTTTTTCTATACACAGGTGATACCTCCGGCATCAGAAAATCCAAAAATAATGTTTCGCCCAATCCGCCGCTGACGGGAATCGACGATGGCTCTTCAGAGTTATATGCCTAATCATTTGGATATTGAGGAATAAGGCAAAACAGAACATGAAACAGAGAATCCTCCCGTACTTAAAGCCGTAACATTCAGGTTCAATTCAAAAGTACCTGCTTCATTTACATCGGCTGGAGTAATTAAAAAATGCTGAACATCACCCCCCTGCATTTGAATATTTTGTGGAGTTAGGTTGGATACCTCAAGCGGAACAACTTCCTGAAAATCTTCTAATCCGGAGACAACTACCTGCACGGTTGTTTCTTCCCCTCTTTGCAGCGCAAGTTTTTCGGCAGAAAGGTCGAGACTAATGACGTGGGTTTGCTCTTCAAACGTATATTCCCCTTCAGTAAGTTCAAGTGTTGCAGGGCCTGAAATGTCTTCAGGGGGTTTAAAAAAAATTTCGCGGGGCGATTCAGCAATAATTTGTGCTTCCGAATCATTTATTTTCAGGCCCGATGTGCTGAAATCGCCATCAAAAGCGCCGGTAATTCGTTCGGGTTCGCCGGCTCTAAAATAACCCGGCGTCTGAAAGCCCTGCCGGTCTAAAACCGCAGGCACAGCGCTTTCAAAATTATGCACACTTATTGGCAGGGTGACATCAGTAAGTATATCTCCTACCTTGTTTTTCAGTGACAGAACAATGGAGTTGTTTCCCGGAATATCAGGAATTTCCCAATTGCCGCTTTGGTTCTTTACCGGATTTTTTCTCTTTTTCTCCGTATCTTTCTTTTTCTCCGCTGCTTTTTTCTTTTCCTCAATATCTACCACATATCCGCTCAGAACATTTCGGTTTTTTGTTTTTTGCCTTTCATTTTTACCTTTCGGATTTGTTAAAACCGTCCCCGAAATTATATCTCCTGCATATAAATCAGGCGGAAGTAAAACTGTCACCTTTCCATTGGGAGTTGTGAATTCAACGGTGCGCAGCCCGTTATTTTCGGTCTCTTTTGCTGGTTCCCTCTCTTGTGAAAAGGAAGACACTGAAAAAAACATGGTTAGTATTAAAAATGGCAGGAATAATCTTCCGGGAAAAGTTTTGGTTCTCATTTTTTTGATTTTTTTACCATCCAATTTACAAAAATAAAGACTGAAAATCAAAAATTTAACGCGGGCTTTTGCCGGGGCGTTGAAGTATTATTTCTGATTCGATTGATCGAAAATGAATGCCATTATTACAAAGAAGAACTGTGGTATCCTAAATTTTATTCACCAGGTGAAGGTTCAGCGGTTGAGCTGGTGGCTCTTAGTCCACCTGCTCAATTCTGATAGCGAGAACAATTCACCAACCGAAAATCAGAGTCAGCAAGTGTAGGTTGAATGTTGATCTGACAGCTTTATATTCACGTGCTCAATAGCAACTTACGGCGATAATCAATAACAAATAAAACCTCTACCAATCGTAGTTATATTCTTCAATCCATTTTTTAAAGTTAATCCCGTCGGCTGTTTTGTAAGTTTTTAGTCTGGTTTCAAACCAGTCTTTGTCTTTGCAAACCTGTTTTACCTGTTCGAATTGCTCACGGGTAATGAATTCTTTCGTATGTGCGAATTCAAAAAAATCGAAAAGTGCAGAGAGAATTTCTTTCATCTCTTTAAAATTTGGAGACCAGTTTTTTCGAATGTACCAGTTACCGAGAAAGGCTCGAATGGTAATTTCTTCTGTTTCCAGAACGGACATTTTACCTTCGTAAACAAAGAAATAATTCATAATAAAAAACGAACTGTATCCCAATTGCCTTTCAATTAATTCATCTTTATAATTTTTTCCGCTCAGGTATTTTCTAAACTCATCAAATACAACCTTGGAGTTCTCCCATTGTCTTTCATTTTCTTCCTCAGAATTATCTTCTTTAATGCACTCGAAGTTTTTAGCTTTTAATTCCATTTTATTTTGATTTAATATTATTTGACAGCAAATTTCTCAGCACCAGCATTTCGGGCCTGGTGTTTTTGCCCATTATGCGGCTCATGTTGTAGCTTCGCGTTTTTTTATTGTGTACATCCATAAAAACAATATTGGATGGAAATCCATAAAATTAAGGGCATAAAATTGCAAAAACAAATCCGGAGAGCATGTCCCGGTTTATCGGGAATTTGAACGTTTATAGAAGAAAAACCGTAAAAAAGTTGGTGCAACTCCCCGGGCAACCGGGATTTTCACTTCGCTTCAACCGGCCGGAGTCGAATATCTTGTGAACATTGATGTTTCTATAAACATGTGATGCCGCTCACCAGCTGATCCGTCAGCCGGCGGACAGCAGGTGAGTCCGTGGAAGTTGAGCTGGTGGCTCTAAGTCCACCTGCTCAATAGTAATTTACTGCGAAATAACTTGTGTCATTTCCCGCGAAGCGATCCCTTTGGGATACGACGCAGGAGGAGAAATCTCGCTGTACTGAAACAGATTTTCTGCCCGACGAAGTCATTCAGGCGGGCTCATCTTCGTGCCTCAGATTCGAAATGACAGCATTGTTCAGTTATCTTTG
>DATFJO010000668.1:0-8215 GCA_035269145.1 Tangfeifania sp.
ATCTTATTCTGCGAGGCTTTACAAAAAAATCAATCAAAACATACGGATACTTAAGAAATACCCGGATATTGGCATTCGTACGGAAATGGAAAATGTTAGAGGTCTGATAACCGGGCACTACATTGTTTATTATGAAATTACCGATGCTGCTATAATTATTCATTCCATTTGGGATAGTCGACAAAATCCCGATAACCTGAAAATCAAATAAAATTGAATCTCGATTGAGCCTTTGAACTTCTGACTCTCCATCACCTTTTTAATACCAAAAGCATTTCATTCATTACAAACAAAGTTTATGAATAATGCAGGTTAGTATTTCAGAAATAATTATTTGCGCGAAACCAGTCGATGGCTTTTTTTGCTGCTTCACGGGCAGGAATGAACGGAAGGTCCAGTTCTTTCATGGCTTTTTCAGGGGTGTAAAAATTTTCTTCACAAAGCATTCGGGCATTAACTTTTGAGAGTCGGACAGGCCATTTCAGCACATTTTCAGAAAAATCGCCCAGGTAACCCAACCCCATTAAAATAAACCGTGGAACAGGAATCAGCACCGGATTTTGCCCGGCAATTTCAACAGTCATTTTGTAAAAATCTTTGTACAACATATTTTCCCCGGCCAGCAGGTAACATTCCCCCTGTTTCCCTTTTTCCATGGCATTTACAGCTCCAATGGCAGCAGCTTCGGCATCTACAAAATTTTTGCCTCCGGGCGGATAGAAAGCAACAGGTTTATTCAGAATCTGTGAAAAAATCTGTCCACTGCTGGGTTTTACATCATTGTCACCAATAATAAATGTAGGGTTTACCACTACCGCATTCAGCGTACCGTTTCTGGTTTCGTTTAAAACCATCTGCTGGGCAATGAATTTACTGTAAGCATAACCCGATTTTTCGAGCCATGGCATAAACGGCTGCTCTTCATTTCCGGGGTTATCACGTTTTCCGTTTCCCAGTGTGTTGGCTGTACTGACATAAACAAGCCGTTTGAGCCGAAATTTTTTTGAAGCTTCGATACAATGTTCTGTACTGGTTATATTGGGCGTTTTAAATGCTTCCACATCCGAAGGTTTGGGAGATGTTTTGGCGGCACTGTGAATTAAGAAACTGCAGTTGCGGACCGCCTCAAATACATCTTTTTTTTGAGTCATTTTGCCGTAAAAAAACTCGATGTCCAATCCTTTAAGGGCACTCAGGTCACTTTTTTTACGCACAAGTACTCTCGCACTGTATTTTCTTTTAACTAATTCCCGAACGATATGTGCCCCCAGCAAACCATTTGCCCCTGTAACCAGCACTTTCTTTTTAGTTTCCATTACCCGGGTGTTTGAATCATATTATTTTGTTGCTTAATATTTTTTTTAATTGAAGACCGCATGAGAAGCAGCCGAAACCAAACCGGGGTTATTCTTAACAGTACCCAACTCACCTTATTCAGAATACCTGGGATGATTAGTTTTTTCCGGTTGATCATACCCCGGATGCATATTTGGGCTACTTTTTTAACAGAAAGGGTAGTGGAGCGAATTATGAAATTGTGATTGTCGATGCTGTTGGTAGAGTGCGAATTGGTACGCATGCCGCCTGGATGGGCAACGCTCACTGATATCCCTGTGTTTTTGAGTTCAGAGTTTAATCCACGCGAAAATGAATAAACAAAAGCTTTGGATGCCGGATAAACGGTTTTGTAAGGCATCGGGCTGAAAGAAGCCATGCTGGCAATATTCAGTATACAGGCTTTTTTTTGTCTTTTCAGGGCAGGCAGAAGCAAGCGGGTGATTAGTACAAGCGCATTCATGTTCAGTAAAACTATCTGTTCAATGTATTCCGGCGTGGCTTTGAGAAATGGCTGAGCGCCCCCAAGACCCGCGTTATTAATTAAGGCTTCAATTTCAAAATTTTTGGAAACTGTATCTGCAAGTTTTCTAATCTCCTTCGAATTTGTTAGGTCCGCTTCAAAAGTTTGTACATCGACATTGTATTTTTGGGTAAGTTCTTTACCCGTTTTTTCAATGTTTTCGTTGGGCAAAGCTGTGAGCAAAAGATGCATTCCGCGCCGGGCACATTCTTTTGCCAGCTCTTTTCCCAATCCGCAACTGGCACCGGTTATCAGGGTATATTTTTTTGGTTCCATTAACGATATGTTGTTTCCATAAAGTTTAATAAAATAAGTTATAACACCCTTGAATTGTTTATGGTTTTTAACGAAAAATTGAAACGTTTGTTATTCAAAAACTGAACGGGACAGTTGCTTCTGAATCAACAGGAGCAGGTTATTTTTTTGGGAAATGCCGGTTTATCCAGTTTATAGATCTCCGGCTATCCAAATCTTTCATGCACCTGAAGTGTTTTTTCGGGCATTTCCGGTAACCGAGTTTTGAGCAGGGGCGGCATTTTAAATTTTTCACTTCCATAATTTCCGATGCCGGGTCGGACTGATAAGGAACCATGCCAAGTTCAGGAACCGTGTTTCCCCAGAATGAAATAATTTTCTTTTTGAAAGCTGCTGCAATGTGCATTAGTCCGGTATCGTTGGTTAGCACGAGCCGGGCATTTTTTACGAGGCTGGCAGATTGATTCAGGCTGATTTTACCTGCAAGGTCGATTACATTTTTTCTGACAGCGGCCATAATTCTTTCAGCTTCCTGCTGTTCATTTTTACCACCCAGGAGTATTACCGGATAATCAATTCCGTTGCAGATTTCAATAATTTTTTCGGCGGGCAGTCTTTTGGTTGGGAATGTACCCGCAATTACAAACGCAATGTATCCGCTCTGAAATGCTTTCGGCAACCCTGAAACAGGATAATTTTCATTTTCAGGAATAAAAAAATCGAGCCCTTTATTATCGTTTTTCACATCGAATATTTTCAGGGTCTCCATGTAACGGTCGACAATATGCTTGTCGGGCATCCGGTTTATTTTAAATCTGACAAGCAGGTATTTCTTAAAATTCAGTTTTTGAAACGAGAACGACGGAATGTTCAGCCTCGATTTTATCTGGTTGCTCCGGATATTCTGATGCAAATCAATAATGTAATCAAACTGTTCTTTCTCAAGTTCGTTTATCAGTTCGGGCAGACTTTCTTTTAAAACGTGAACCTTATCGATGTAAGGATTTGAAGCGACAATTGAGGCATGTCTTTTTTTGGTGACAAAATGTACCCCGGCTCCTTCAACCTGTTGTTTCAGGCAACGTAACACCGGAGTTGTTAAAACAATATCGCCGATGGAACTGAAGCGTATGACGAGGTACTTTATTTTCATTTGTAAATTAAAAACCCCGGGAAAGTTTACCGGGGCTGAATATATTGATGTTTAGTTTTTAAATTTTTTCAAGCAATACAATTATTTTGTTATTCCTGTTTTCCACCACACCGCTTTCAACATAAAAAGAATGTTCTTCTTTTTTTTCATCCACCACTTTAAGAGTCCCCTTTTCAAGTGTGGAAATAATTGGAGCATGGTTTTTCAGAATCTGGAATGAACCTTTGCTGCCGGGGAGTTTAATGCTCCTGACTTCGCCTTTGAATATTATTTTGTCCGGTGTAATTATTTCAAGAAACATAGAAAAAGTTAGTTTTTATTTTTCTGCCAGCAATTTTTCTCCTTTTTCAATGGCTTCCTCAATTGTGCCCACCAGGTTAAATGCCGCTTCAGGGTATTTATCCACCTCTCCGTTCATTATCATGTTGAATCCTTTGATGGTATCTTCAATTGAAACCAGTTTTCCCTTGAGCCCTGTAAACTGTTCGGCCACAAAAAACGGTTGCGACAGGAAACGCTGGGCACGGCGTGCACGGTGCACCACCAATTTGTCTTCTTCCGACAGTTCTTCCATACCCAGAATTGCAATAATATCCTGAAGTTCCTGGTAACGCTGCAAAAGTTGAATAACATCCTGCGCACATTTATAATGATCTTCGCCCACAATTTCGGGTGTGAGAATACGGGAAGAAGAATCCAGCGGATCAACCGCCGGGTAAATACCCAGCTCCGATATTTTCCGGCTCAATACAGTTGTTGCATCGAGGTGGGCAAAGGTAGTTGCAGGCGCCGGGTCGGTGAGGTCGTCGGCAGGCACATAAACCGCCTGAACCGAGGTTATGGAGCCGTGTTTTGTAGAAGTAATGCGTTCCTGCATAATTCCCATCTCTGTTGCCAGTGTTGGCTGGTAACCTACTGCTGAAGGCATTCTTCCGAGCAGTGCAGAAACTTCGGAGCCGGCCTGTGTAAAGCGGAAAATATTGTCGATAAAGAAAAGAATATCGCGGCCGCTGTTATTGGTGTCGCCGGCGTCGCGCAGGCTTTCGGCAATTGACAGCCCCGAGAGTGCTACCCTGGCGCGGGCGCCCGGTGGTTCATTCATCTGTCCGAAAACCATTGCAAGTTTCGATTTTTTCAATTTTTCATTGTCCACTTTCGACAAGTCCCAGCTTCCTTCCTCCATCGATTTTTTAAACGCTTCGCCATAATCAACAATGTTGGCTTCAATCATTTCGCGGAGCAGGTCGTTTCCTTCGCGCGTACGTTCCCCCACGCCGGCAAAAACCGAAAGTCCGCTGTGGGCCAGTGCAATGTTGTTAATGAGTTCCTGAATCAGTACTGTTTTCCCTACACCGGCACCGCCAAACAATCCAATTTTCCCACCTTTTGCATAAGGCTCAATTAAATCGATAACTTTAATCCCTGTGAAAAGAATTTCGGTGTTGGTCAGCAAATCCTCATATTTGGGAGGATCCTTGTGAATAGGCTGCCCGTTTTTGGGAAGCGTCTCAAGACCATCGATGGAATCGCCTACTACATTTACCAGTCGCCCAAGGGTTGATTCTCCTGTGGGCATGGTAATGGGTTTTCCGGTTGGATTGACTTCCATTCCCCGTGTTAAACCATCTGTTGAATCCATGGCAACACAACGAATGGTGTTTTCGCCAATGTGTTGCTGGCACTCGATAATCAGATTGTTTTTTCCTTTGCGTATAACCTCGAGGGCATCGTAAATGGAAGGAAGTTCACTGCCTTCTTTTTCAAAAATTACGTCGACTACCGGGCCTATGACCTGGATAATTTTTCCTTTACTTTGATTCATTTATTATTGAAATTTTAAAAGCGGCAAAAAGATACCGTTTTTTTCTAATTGAGCAAAGCAATTATTGTTTTGGTTTACTCTATCATTTATTTCTAATTTTTTACGTTCAGTTACGAATTACGGCCAAGCATCATTTTACTCAGGTTTTTTAACGGCAATTTTCTTTTTTCATCAACCGGTAATTTTTGCAGTATTTCGGAGGCGGCATTAAAGTAGGAATCGATTTTCTCTTCGGTCAATTTTTTTATTCCCAGTTGATTATACAAATTTGTTACAGCATTTATTTTTTCGTTGGCATCAAAACCGGTTTTTGCCAGCCATTTTTTCAATTCCTGCTTTTGTTCTGAATTTGCTTTTTCAAGTGCATTAATCAGCAAATATGTTTTTTTATTGGCCACAATGTCTCCGCCAATTTTTTTCCCAAAAGATTCCTGATTTCCGAAAGTATCGAGCAGGTCGTCCTGCAATTGGAATGCGAGGCCGAGGTTAATGCCAAAATCATACATGAGTTTTGCTGTTTCATTTTCGGCATCGGCCAACTGGGCACCGGCTTTTAAACTACAGGCCAGCAAAACGGCTGTTTTCAGCCGGATCATTTCGAGGTATTTGGCTTCGGTAACATCCTGCCGGTTTTCGAAATCCATGTCGTATTGTTGCCCTTCGCAAACTTCGAGGGCAGTTTCGGTGAAGAGCCGTGTAATTTCGGATAGTTTTTCGCAACGGCATTTCAACAGCAACTGGTAAGATAAAAATGCCATGGCATCGCCCGAGAGAATGGCGGTATTTTCACTGAAATGTTTATGAACGGTTGGCTTGTTGCGCCGCACTTCTGCCTTATCCATAATGTCGTCGTGCAGGAGTGTGAAATTGTGGAAGATTTCAACTGCAAGTGCAGCCGGTAACCCACTTTCAATATCATCCCGGAATATGTTGGCCGACATTAGCAGTAAAACGGGGCGCAACCTTTTGCCTCCCATGCTGAGGGCATATTTTACCGGCGCATATAATTGGTGCGGCTCTTTTTTGCTTAGTGTTTCCGACCAGACATCGATTTCATGATTGACCTTTTTTTGCAACGCTTCAATCGAATACATTTTGATTAGTGCTTATTGTTGTTATTATCAGTTATTTTTAGCTCTTCCATTTCAATGTCTTCTTCTTCATCGTAAATATGAAGCAGCGGTTTTTTAAATGATTGAGTGGTTGTCAGCCTTTCGAGGCCTGTAAGCAGCGAAGGCAGCAGGATTAAGTTGGAAGTAACGGCTACCAGCAGTGTGAGCGAAACCAACACACCCATGGCAACGGTTCCTCCAAATCCTGACAATGTAAATATACCAAATCCGAAGAACAATACCACAGAAGTGTAGAGCATACTTACACCGGTTTCTTTTAAAGCCATAACAACTGACTTGCGGATATCCCAGCCGGTAATTTTTAATTCCTGCCGGTATTTGGCCAGAAAATGGATGGTGTTATCTACCGAGATGCCAAAAGCAATGCTGAAAACCAGGATGGTGGAAGCTTTTATTGGAATGCCGGAGAATCCCATAATTGCCGCTGTAAAAATGAGCGGAATTACGTTTGGTGTGAGCGACATGAGTACCATTCGCCACGATGAAAACATAATGGCCATAAACAATGAAATCAGTAGAATTGCCAGCCCGAGGCTTGTAAATAAATTTTTCAGCAGGTATTGGGTTCCTTTAAATGAAGTGATGCTGGAGCCGGTTACGGTTACTTCGTATTTATCTGAAGTAAAAACAGAGTCGATATCGGCATTAAAACTTTCATAAAGTTCTTCCATTCGTTTGGTGCCCACATCTTTTATACGCAAACTGATGCGTGTTACCTGACGCGAACTGTCGATAAACGAGTGAAGCAGCCCGGAGCCGTCCCTACCGATATCGGCGTATTGCAGGATAAAGTTTTTTTCGCGGTTGTTGGGCAGACTGTAGTAACGCTCGTGGCCGTTATAAAATGCCTGTTTCGAAAATTTAAGCAGGTTCAGCAGCGAAAGCGGTTTGGAAATCTCAGGATATTTGGCCAGTTCTTTTTCGAGCTGATCGATTTTTTTGAAAGTGGTTAGTTGCATCACGCCGCCCGGGCGTTTGGTGTCAATCATAATTTCGAGCGGCATCAATCCATCGAAATTCGCTTCAAAAAACTTCAGGTCTTTGTAAATAGGGTCGCTTTCCGGAATATCGTCAACCATATAACCCGAACTTTTCATCAGGGTAATACCATAAATTCCGGCTGCCAAAACAACAACCGCAGAAATGTAAACCGCTTTCCGGTGGTGTTCAGTAATCACAATCAGTTTACGGATAATTTTTTTTACAAAATGGTTGTTGAGGTGGTTGACGTGCCGTGAAGATGGTGGGCCGATAAAACTAAAAATGATTGGAATAAGCAACAGTGAAAGCACAAAAAGGCCCATAATATTCAACGAAGCAACGATTCCAAATTGTTTGAGAATGTCGCTTTTTACAATAATGAATGTGGCAAAACCGGCAGCAGTAGTCAGATTTGTGAGAAATGTGGCATTCCCGATTTTGATGATTACACGTTGCAGTGCCTTTATTTTATTGCCGTGTCTCACATATTCGTGATGAAATTTGTTGAGCATGTAAATGCTGTTCGGAATGCCGATTACAATCAGCAGCGGAGGAATCATTCCGGAGAGCAACGTAACTTTATAGCCGAACAGAGAGAGCATTCCCAGTGCCCAGACGACCCCGATAATAACAATCAAAACCGGGAAGAAAACCGCTTTGAACGAGCGGAAGAAAAGAAACAGCACCACAATACAAATGGCAAGCGCCAAAACGCTGAAGAGGTAAAGTTCCTTTTTAATTTTTGTTGCATTTACCACGCGGATGTAGGGGAGCCCGGAATAATGCAAATCCACGTCTTGTTCTTTTTCAAATTGTCGACTGATTTTCCGGATGGATTTTACCATTTGTTCCCGCTCGCGGGTCATCATTTTATCTTTGTTTACAGTAATGGCAAGCAGGTAGGTACTGGTTTCCTCGTTGTAAACCATTTTCCGGTAAAAGGGGAGGCTTTTAAATTCTTCTACCAGGCTGTCCAGTTGCGCCTGGCTGACTATAGTGTCGGGAAAAACCTG
>DATFJO010000669.1:0-2300 GCA_035269145.1 Tangfeifania sp.
TTCAGCCTGTTTGTCTGCAATCCATTTTTTCAGGGTTTTTTCTTTTTTTTGGGCCAGAAAAAGATCGGAAATTCTCTGGTAATCGTTTTGAAGGTCTGCAGTGTGTCCTTCAGTTTTATCAAGGAGTTTTACAATTTTGAAAACGGTTTGCCTGCTTTCCGGGTCAATTGTTTCAAACGGGTCTGAAATTTCGCTGATTTTTAGCTCGGTTAAAATTTTACTGATATCTCCTCTTAGTTCTTCCAATGTAAATTTTGAAGACATGGTATTCGGATTGATGGCAACTCCACCATTGTTACGGGTGTTTTTATCTGTTGAAAAAAGCCGTGCCGCTTCCTCAAAAGGTATTTCCTCTTTTCGAATCATGTTTGCAAGGCTATCGAGGCGGCTAAGTGTCTGTTCTTTAGCTTCGGCATTTACCTTTGGCTTCATCAGAATATGACGGGTATTAACTTTTGCGCCCTGTCGATCGATGAGTTGAATAATGTGGTATCCATACTCACTTTCCACTACATTGGAAACCTGGCCATCTTTCAGGTTAAAAGCCGCGGAAGCATATTCGGGGTCGAGCTCTGCACGACCGTTGTAGCCAATTTCGCCTCCGTTGTTTGCCGAAGGCCCTTCGGAGTATAAAACAGCCATTGCGGCAAAGCTGGATCCTTCTTCAATTCGTTTTTTCAATTCGCGCAATTCTGCTTTAACCCGGTTTTCTTCCTCGAGGCTGATTTCAGGCCGCATGGTAATTTGCGCATATTCATATTGTGTGGGAATAACCGGAATTTCCTCCTCCGGCAAAGTGCGGTAAAAGTTTCTCACTTCGCTTGGAGTAGCAGTAACATCCTGAACAATTTTTTGTTGCATCTGCGAACTGAGCAACTGGTTGCGAATCATTTCCTGCCAATCTGCTTTGATTGTTGCAATTGGTTTTTTAAAGTAATTTTCTACAGCCTGTTCCGAGCCAAAGTGTGCAATATACATTTGCATCTGTCCATCCATTTGCTGATTTACCTGGCTTGGAGTCACCAGAATAAGCGTGTCCATTTCGGCTTCGGCAATCAATAGTTTATCTACTAAAAAATTTTCCAGTATTTCGCATTTCATGTCGCCGTCAGAGGTAATTCCCTGAGCCTGTTGGTCAATATACATTTTTTCAATGTCCGATTTCAGTACAATGTTACCTCCAACAATGGCCACAATCTGGTCGACCACTTTGTCCTGGGCGAGAGTAGTACCTGCTATTAACAGTGAAAGCAGTAATAAACTGCCTGTTTTAAATATTCTATTCGTTACCATTTAATTCGGTTTTAATATTTCAAATTTATTTTTTTCGATTCCTTCTGTATAAACATTGTCTTCCAGTTGTTTCAGGAAATCAATTTTCCGCCGGTTTAAAATCAGGTTTTTAATTTTGTCATTTACATATTCAATTGGCGCCGGTTCGTTTTTCAATTTGTAATCGAGTATTGAAACCAGGTAATAATAATCTGAATCTGTCCGTTCAATGAGCTGATTCTCTTTTAAAAACTGCTCCTGATTTTCTATATTTTCCGGAATATAATTCGCTATCGTCTGAAAACCGACCCAGCGGTCAACAAAAATATCAAACACTTTGGCATACTGAACGCAGTAATCGCGCAATTCAATAATTCCCTCTGTGCTGGTATCTTTACACATGGCTTTCAGTTGTTCCGGATTGGCAAATTCATCGGGAATTTTTATGAAAATTGCTTTCACAATATTTTTATTCAGCATAAACTTTTCAGGATTTTCGGTATAATAATCAAAAATTTGTACTTCAGAAACCGATGTGTCCATACGTTGTTTTATCAGCTCATTTTTATACCGGTACAATATCAGTGATTTACGGTATTCTTCAAGTTGTTTCGAAACATCTTTTTCTGCTTCCGAAAGATTTTCTTCGGCTTTCTGTAGCAGTAATTCCTGTTTTATCCATTTCCTGATGTAATCTTCTGCCATCAAAATACTGTCTTCCCTTCTTAAATTATCAGGAATAACCGATGAAACATCTTTATGAAAAAGTTTGCCTGAGCCCACCTTTGCAACTGCTTCACCATTGGATACGGTTTTATTTCCGCACCCAAAAAGAATAACGGCGGGCAGTGCCGCAAAAAGATATTTCAGCAAGCTTTTAAGCATCAGCAATCGTTTTCAGTACTTTTCTTTTTATTTTGATTTTGTATTTTTTTCGTAAATCTTTCAGCCATTGTTTTTCGAGATAACTTTGGTAATCTGATATATACAAACCCCGTGCCTCTTCGAGCGTTTTTGGTTCCGGGGGA
>DATFJO010000670.1:0-4157 GCA_035269145.1 Tangfeifania sp.
TCGGTAAGGTTAAGTTTGCCATCTTTCGATTTTTCGTGCACTGCATTTTGAAAACGGATAATTTTCAGGAATTGTTTGGGCGAAATTCCAATAAAAGATGAAAAAGTGCGTTCAAACTGCTTCCGGCTCAGGCAGGCTTCCGAAGCCAGGTAGTCAACAGACACAATTCCACGCGAATCATTAATCAACCGAATGCTGTTTTCAATTCTAGCCAGTTCGTATTTTTTGTTGTTTTTGTGCAGACGGTCTGCAAAAAATTGTTCGGTTATTTTTATTCGCTCTGAAAAAGAAGACGCACCGGCCAGTTCTTCTTCCAGTTTTTGTGTTTCGTCTTTTAAAATATACCTCAGCGGCACGGTCCGGTTAAAAAACTCGGATGCCGGAATGTCGAAAAACAGTGCCAGCGCGTGCGGCTGAAATAAAATGGAAAACAGTGAGAGGTTGCCGGTTATTTTTAAATCGTAAAATTCTTTTTGCTGCCCTGAAACAACGGTGCTTTCATTCACAGATTTTCGGTCGTCACTGGCCTCGGGTTTTTCATCGAGATAAAAAATGAGTTCGGGCAAACCACTGGGCACAATCCGCTGGCTGTGAAATTGCCCGGGAGCCAGACAACTTTCGAGTGACCAATAGTGTTTAATCAAATTTGAAAACTGAGCCGATGGTTGTGCCGTTAAGAATCCCATTCCGAATGATGAATTTGCTGCAAATTTACAGAATTAATGATTATTACTGAGTCTATTTCAAAAATTAGGTCTCAATCGTTTTTGTCATGTTGAGCGCAGCCGAAACATCTATATTTCATAGCTATAGATTCTTCGACTACGCTCAGAATGACATTTAACCTGAATTTTTCCAACTATTTTTCGCTGTACAACCCGATTTTGTTTCCTTCGGAATCGTAAAAAGTGGCAAAATAGCCGCGGCCTTCGGCTTCAATTTTTGTTTTTGGCTGAACTACACTCCCACCGTTTGTTTTCACTTTTGCGAGTGTTTCTTCCAAATCATCGGAATTTAAACTCACCAGCACCCCGTTTTTCGACGGTTTGAATCCGGGAGCAAACGAAATGGCTCCCTCGTCGTTGGGTAAACAGGCCATTTTTTCAGTGCCCCAATCCATTGGTTCCATTCCCCAGCCAAATACCGAATTGTAAAACTGCACTGCGCGTTCAAAATTTTCTGCCGGGATTTCCACCCAGCGAATCAATTTGTTTGTTTTCATGACTTTTAAATTTTAAAATGATTGACAGTGCAAATGTATTTGCCTCCGGGTAGATAAAATTGGAAAATTGCGACATGTTTCACCGTTTATTGAATCGGCGGTTCATTTTATGCTCACCGTTAATAAAAACCTCCATCACATACCTGCCTTCTTCCAAATGACGCACGTCGAGGCCGGTTTGGGCATCTTTAATATTGGTGTATTCATGCTGCTCGATGTACTCACCGTCTTTTGTAATCACAATTTTTAAGGTGGAAGTTTCATCGGTGGTGGTATAAATGGTTAAATCATCTTCCACCATCCGCGGGAATATATTCACCGAAAGATGCGAAATCGTGGTATCAACAGTGGCATCTTCGTCGGCCCGAAAACTGTAAAACTGACCGTTTCCGCAGTCACTTTCAAAAAGATGAATAAAATCTCCGTTAATATCTTTTAACCGCAGCCTGCCAAAACCAGACTTTGGCTGAAACCAGAATTCAAGTCCGTCGCCGGCTGTGTCTCTTAAAGCGAGGTAATAATTTCCTTCATCCAGTTCCAATGTATCAAGATATTGTGTAGCAGGTTCGAGCGATTCGGGCAACCGTGAGTAAACAGTGTCGTTCCGGCTGTTTACAATGAAAATCGAATTTTCCTCTGGCTTGTTATTGGTCAGAAAATCGACCACAAAATGAGATGGAATATTGGGAATATCGTTGAATTGCGATTTCAGTGTGTTGTCGGCATCCCAATCATCGGCCACGCCGTTTGGTTCCGAAAGTACAACTTCAAAAGTATTCTCACCAGGATTGGCATCAATAATTCCGGGCAACGCCACAATTGCTGCTTCGTAAAAACCGAGGCTTCCCTGCCATTCAAACTCTTTTTCTTCGAAACCAACGGTCCGGTAAATAATCGTCAGCTCTTTCAAATCCTCGCTTCCCAGGTTTCGGATAATAATTTTTGGCGCAAATCCAGCCGGATTGTACCGGTTGTAATTGTCTACTTTGTTGGGCGAAATAATTTCTTCAACAGCCACATCGTTTTGATGATTTGGCGCTTCGTACTGGAAGAAAACAGATGTAATCTGCTCCCTCGGCTGGTTGACATCGTTTGCCGTAAATGGCTCCATGTACAAATCGATGGTGTGCCTTCTGTTTGTCAGCGGAACATCAATGATATCCGGAACCTGCAAATCGCCGGGGCACCAGTAACCGCGATCGAAAATCCAGGTGCCTCCCTGCGGATACAGCGGGTTATCGCCGCATTCTTTCCAGAGATCCTGGTGATCAACTACTTCATCATCAAAAATTACTTCGCGCCACCTGCTGCAAAATTCGCTGCAACCACTTGGGCGGTCCATTCCGTGGCCGGTGTGCTGAATGCGCAACCGGCCAAAGTCAGCATTTTTTGCGGTTTTTATTTTGATGGGTGATAATTGTTCTTCGATAGGGTTTTCGGGGTTTCCGTACTGAAAATTTCCGTTCCACATTTTTTTTGCTGAAATGAAATCAGCAACAGCAGGCCCAAAATCGATGTCGAAATCGATGGTCAAATCCCAGCCAAGTTCCGGCGATTCGTAACCCGAGTGGATGTATTCAATCTCCACGCTGTCGCGCAAAAACGCCTGAAAATTGGTCACGTCCACTTTCCAGGTGTAGCTCCAGTCTTCCTTGAAATTACTACCGTAAGGAGTAAGCATCCGGCCGATTTCATAATCGAGTAGTTCACCGTCTTTCCCGCCCTGGCGAAGTATTTTTATGCGGTCCATGTAATCCCAGTGAGCAATCGGGCGGTCATCGGGATGGGCCAGAGTTACATTCATCGTAATCCGTCTGATTTCCTTTCCTTCGGCGGGAAATTCAGCCCACTCTACAAAACTTTTCACTCCTTTACTCGGATCAGTAACGATGGTTACTTCATCATGGGAAATTATATTGGTTGAGGTTTGTGAATAGGTTATATTCGCAAAAACAATAAGAAAAATAATTAATAATATATTCTTCATAACTTAAATTTTTTAGAAAGAATACAAACATAACATTTCCTCTCAAAAAATTTAAGTCGCCATGAATACTTTTTCAACATTCATCGGAAAAAGAACTGAAAATTAAAATATCAGTTTCGTCACACAAAAAGAAAAAGCACTGAGCAATAATCAACAGAGGCAAACGATTTGAAAGAAACAGCAAGTTTTATTTACACTTCTTTCTCCACAATTTCACCACTCTCCTTCACTTTCAGAATTGCTTTTTTTCGTCCGTCAGGCAGAATTTCTTCTTTCACCAGCCAGTGTTTTTCGTCGTATTCAATAAAAGCATTCAACGGTTCCACTTCATCATCGCCGCGCCATTCATTTAATTCCACCGGTTCCCACTTTTTGGTTTTGGCCGATTTGTAGCAGGCATCCATAATGGCATTCACCACATAGCCGTCGTAAAAATCTTCGGCTGGTTTTTCACCATTTTCAATGGCTCCCAAAATATCAGCAAACATGTGGTTGTAGCCCAGTTCATGCACTTCGTCACCAACCGGAAAAAGCCAACCGGAATCAGTCTCTGCTTTTTCTGCTACGTATCCTTTTTTGCCCGGCGCCGAAAACATTTCGAAACCGGTGCGCAAAAAATTATCGATTCGAATTGAACCATCCACACCAGCTACCTCATCTTTCAACTCCATGCCCCCGCGGAAACACCAGCTCACTTCAAACTGACCGATGGCACCGTTTTGATAACGCACCAGCCCAATGGCATGATCTTCGGCAGCGATGGGTTTAACCTGTGTATCGGCCCAGCAAACCACTTCCACCGGGCGGATATTTTTGCCGATAAAACTGCGGCCGATTTCAATACAGTGGCAGCCCAAATCGACGATGGCTCCCCCACCCGATTTTTCCGGATTCCAGAACCAACCGCTGTGCGGCCCGGGGTGTGCCTCGCGTGAACGTACCCACAAG
>DATFJO010000671.1:0-2788 GCA_035269145.1 Tangfeifania sp.
AACTAAAACCTGTATCGACCAAATCAACATTGACAAGGCTTTTATTGGTATAGACGGCTACACAAAAGAAACCGGATTTACCATCCGCGATCTTTTCAGGGCCGAAATTTCAAGTTACATCATTCAAAAAGCCAATGATGTGTTTATTGTTTCTGATTCCAGCAAATTCGGAAAAACAGAACTGACAAACATTTGCTTTCCAAAAGACATTCAGTACATTGCAACAAACAAAGAACTCGATTCTTCATTCAAAACAGAATTTCAGCAAATGAATGTTGATTTGATTTTGGCGTGATTTGTTGACTCATCGTCGGTGTCGCTTTGAGGGACGCCGACGATTTCATAAATCACCTTTAAAATTAATAATATACTGCCCCGCTACTTCTTTATTCACCAATTTCCCGTTCCTCAAACCGGCATAATCGCGTGCAGAAGAAAACTCCCAGTCGCAGACATTACTTGCCAAACCTGCTTTTACAGGATTTTGATGGATATATTGAAAGCACAGTTCCGGATATTGCTTTTCGGGGTCAACAATATTGATTTGTGTGCCGGAATTTGTATTGTAAAACGAGGGAGTAATTAAGTCTGAACAGGTTATGCATTCCGCTTTTGAGTTTTTTCTGAATAGAGCGCCTGTTCGCTTTTGTTGGATGTTAATTGCATTAGTATAAGACCGAAGCATAATGCCAATGGAATTATTGAAAGTCCGCATTTTTCGCCCTTTAGCGAGAGCTTCACTACCAGCGTCCTCGTTAGCGAGGGCTTCGCTTTGAGCGAAACCCTCGCTGTCAAGAGGTAATTCCTCATAATTAACCAGCACCATAAAATGAAAATGGTTAGGCATTAGACACCAGGCAAGAATATCGGCATAAGACAAAATATAAATTTTCATTTTCCGTAGAAAGAACAAGTAATTCTCACGGTCGAAGAAAATTTTTTGGCGGTTGTTTCCCTGGTTGTAAATGTGATAAATATGTCCTTCTTCAAATTGCATGATTAAGATAGTTTTTTATCGTCGGCGTCGCTCAAAGCGACACCGACGATTTGCTACTATCATGCAATTTAACAAATCCATTTCACTTTACATTCATAAAAAATCTGTGCAATTCCAGTAATTAATTCCATATCAATTGTATTTTTGAAAAAAACCGGAAACCATGGCTAAAAAATATTCACTCGACAAAAAACTTATCAAAGTTTTGTTGCTCGAAGGGGTTCACCAATCAACAGTCGACACTTTAAATGAAGCGGGTTATACAAACGTGGAGTACCTGAAAACAGCACTCGATGAAGAAGAGTTGGCGCAGAAAATCAAGGATGTGCACATGATTGGCATCCGCTCCAGAACGCAGCTCACGGAGAGTGTACTCAAAAAAGCCCGAAAGCTTTTTGCAGTGGGTTGTTTCAGCATTGGCACCAACCAGGTGAATTTAAAAGCTGCCAAACAACAAGGAATCCCGGTTTTTAACGCTCCTTTTTCAAACACCCGATCGGTGGCTGAACTGGTGCTTGCAGAAGCCATTTTACTGATGCGCGGGGTGCCGGCAAAAAATGCAGCGGCCCACCGCGGCGAATGGCTGAAATCGGCCAAAAATTCTTTCGAGGTCAGAGATAAAAACATTGGAATTATTGGATACGGCCACATTGGTTCACAGGTTTCCATCCTGGCCGAGTCGCTTGGGATGAATGTCTGTTTTTATGACATCGAAAAGAAACTTTGCCTGGGAAAAGCCCATCCATGCAATTCGCTCGACGATTTATTGAAGACTTCGGATGTGGTCACACTGCATGTCCCTGAAACGGAGAACACGCGCAAAATGATTTCACAGGAACAGCTTTCAAAAATGAAAGAAGGTGCAGTTCTAATCAACGCTTCCCGCGGAACAGTTGTAGATTACCCTTCGCTGGCGGAAGCGCTGCGAAGCGAGCACCTGGCCGGCGCTGCCGCCGATGTTTTTCCTGACGAACCGGCTTCAAATAACGAGAAATTTCATTCAGAACTTCAGGAGTTTGACAATGTAATTCTCACGCCCCACATTGGCGGAAGCACGTCGGAAGCACAGGAGAATATCGGGCAGGAAGTGGCCGAAAAACTGATTCGCTACAGCGACAACGGTTCCACCATCGGATCCGTAAACTTTCCGCAGATTTCATTAATGCCCAACCGCGAAAAGCAACGCTTCCTGCACATTCACAAAAATGTGCCCGGTTTGCTCAAAGACCTCAACGATGTGTTTACCAACAAAGACATCAATATTGCCTCGCAGTACCTGCAAACCGATGCAGACATTGGCTATGTTATTGTGGATACGGAAAGCGACAATAGTAAAACCATTCTCAGGGAACTCAAAAAAATTCCGCATACAATTAAGGCGAGGATGTTGTATTAACCCGCTTTATTCATGCAAAAACAAAGTGAATTGCATGGATGTGCGATGGAATGAGGGAAGCAAAGCGGGAAACCCCGATATAGAAATACACAAATTTGGAGAATGGCAATGAATCCAAAATTGCAGTATTTCTTAATCGTCAGAAAAATTCGCGATTTTTTCGGGTTAATTCACTGGCTTTGAAATCCCTCGTTCTTCATACATCCCGGTATGCTGCCGATCGAGCGATTTCGGGTCATTGCATTTTTCGATAAAAATTGTTTAAGTTGACGTTGCAACATCAATTCAGCGAATAATTAAACAGCTTACCGCCTTCGCTTCCAACAATCAGGCTTAATCCTGCATCATCCTCTGAGAGTTTACCAATACTAAATTCAGTATTTCCCTGCAGCGGA